>PMJE01000442.1 GCA_003157315.1 Myxococcales bacterium
GGCTACACGACGTATTTCCTGCACGGCCGCGGCGCTGCGGTGACGTCGCCTGATTCGCCCAAGCACGTGGGCGAGCCTTTGGGGCGCGTGGTCGACGTGCGCCGCGATTCGTTCGCCCTGGAAACCGCTGCGTCCCTGCACAGTGGCGATGGCCTCAGCTTCTTTGGCCGCGACCAGGAATTGCACGGCACCGTGGTCAACCAAATCGACGGAGCGGCTGTGTTTCCCGAGCGGTTGGGTGGCATCGAGCGCGGCGTGCGCGTGTTCCGCAATCACGACCACACCTTTGTCAGTCAGGTGGTGCGCAGCCGCAACCAGCGCCGGATCGCTGTGAATTTGCGGATGACCGACAGCCCGGCGGGATTTCGCCTGGCGGCTAGCGACGAGGACGGAGTTACCGCAAGCTGCGAAATCGACTGCGTGCGGGTGTGGGCTGACCAGCCCGCGCAGGCGCGCCTGGTTCTCCAACGTCAGCTAGCCAAGCTGGGCACAAGCGAATTCTGCGCGTCGCGCGTAGACCTCGACCTGCCCCGGATGCCGCATGTGCCGCTGGCCACGCTCAATGGCTTGCGCCGCGCTCTGGTCGAGGAGCTGCGCCGACGGCGCGCACACCTGCGTCCCGTGCGCGTAGTCGTGCACACGCCGAACCACATCGCATTTCCCGAGCGAGAGTTGTCATTTCTCGACAACGTGCTCAATCAGAAGGCTGCGTCTTTCTACCGGCGCCACGGCGTGGAACGGATTGAGCCCGCAGCTGAGAGCGGCCTTTGCATGTACGGCCGCCGGGTGATGCTGAGCCGCATGTGTATCAAGTACGAAATGGGCTTCTGCCCGCGCCAGCCCGGCGATCCGTCCCGTCGCTGCCCTGCCGAGCCGTGGCGCTTGGTCGACGATGAGGGCCGACGCCTGCGCCTGGATTTCCGATGTGGTGAGCGCGATTGCGCAATGGAGATCGTCTACCAGCAGTGACGGCTGTTAGGGCTTTCCCACGTTGAGGGCGTAGCAAGTTGGCGGGCCAGGGAAGGTATCCCAGACGGCGAGATGGGTGTGGGGAATGTTGTCCTTGTGCTCTTCTGCGTCGGTCGTCCATCCTCCGAGATCGATCACCGCGAAGCGCGTCTTATCGATGCTGTATATGACTCCCGAGGTTCCGTCGTGCGTGTGTCCCTTGATGAAATAGGACTGGGGTGATTTTCCCGTGGCACCTACCGGGGCCTCATCCACCATCAAACCGTTGCAGTACCAACCAATGTCGCCAGTCAACACCACGTTGGTTGGATTGTTCTCCCGATAGCCCGGCACCGATGGCCGATGTGAGCACTGCACCTGAATCTTCCTGCGCTTCACATAGTTGTAGATGTCCTCTTCTGTACTGGACAAGTTCATGCACCAGAACTTGGTGATTCGGCTGGTGGTCATGTCGACCAAAGACTTCATCCAGGGTGAACTGTCGAATTCCTGAGGGATTTCCGACCACGCATCGCCAGAAGCCACGCGAGCTACATCCACGTCAATGCTGGAAGCGTTCCGATTGAGCACCAAAGAATCGAACAAGTGCCCATGCGTGAACACGGCAAAGGGCCAGCCTGCCTCCGGTTTGTAGACGAAATTCGGATAGGCAACCGCGATCTTGCTGGAGATGCTGCCGAACAGTTGCGCGATAGCCGGATTTTCGGGTTGCCCCGGCCGCAAGGCCCTGCCGTAGGTCTCTGTGTAGAGCGAGCCTGACGCTCCGGCGAGCGCCTGCCAGACCGTCAGGTCGTGATTTCCAGGCACCCACACCAGCTGCTCGACCCGCAATGTCTGGACAAGGTTGCCGAAGAAGTTCTTGGCAGTCGCGATCACGCTCTGACGAAGGCCAAGCACGCCGTAGGGGTCCGGCGTGCGCTCGGCAACACAAGCCTCGAAGAGGTCGCCATTGAGGACCAGCGTCTGCACGAACCCGCCTGTGATTTGGCCCAGAATCTGCGCGAAGTGCGTACACGCGTCTGGGGAGTAAAGAACCGAGCCATCGTCACCACCATCACCCAAGTGCAAGTCAGAAACTGCTGCCAGTAGTGCCATTTTCGACCCCCTTGCTGCGCGGACTATCCATTTCGCTGCCCACGTGACAAAGACGTCTAGCCGAGGTGCGCAACGAGAGTCAAGAACAACGTTGCGCGCCCGAGTTCTGCCATCACCAGGTCAGCGAAAACCCGTTCGTGAAGTCCGTGCCCGATATCGTGCAGTTAGCGGGCGCGTTCAGCAGGCAGGTGCGGGTGTGGTGTTGCCGCCCCCCAAACCATCGATGCCGCGCGTGGCTTCGAGAAACACCTCCTGCACCAGATCCTCGACCTCGGCCTGCCGACCTTCCAGGCAAGAATGACCGCCGCCACATAGCGACCGTCGCGGCGATAGACCTGTTCAAGCGGAGAAAACCGCTCGTGCAGCCGGACCACGCGAAGCGCGGTCTGATCCTGGTTGGCCGAAACGAAAACCGGCTCACGCCATTTTGTAGCACCATGCGGCTTCTTTGCGCGTGACCGAACCTCGAATCTCGCTATAGACTCTTTCACCCATGGCACGCATCGCTGCATTTCGCGCGCTCCGTTTTGACCAGAGGCGGTTTGCCGACCTCGCGCCGCTGCTCGCCCCACCCTACGACGTCATCAACGAAACCCAGCGCCAGGAATTGGAGGCACGCCACCCGCGCAATATCGTGCACCTGGATCTGCCACGTGGCGAGGGTGACGCCCGCTACGACAATGCGCGCGCGCAGCTCGACAAGTGGCTGGCCGAGGGAACTCTGCGCCAGGACGTGCGGCCGGCCCTTTATCGCTACGAACAAACTTTCACCTTCACAGGCGCGGCTGGCCCGCACAAATACACGCGCAAGGGGTTCATCTCGCTCATCGAGTTGTCGCCATTCTCCGCACGCATCGTCCTGCCCCACGAGCACACCCTGTCGGGCCCCAAGATCGATCGCTTCAAGCTGATTCGCGCCACCCGTGCGCACTTTTCCCAGGTGTTCTCCCTGTATCGCGATCCCGCCGGAACAATCGAGGCGGCGCTTGATGGCGCCTGTGTGGCTGCGCCCGATGTCGACGCCACCACGCCCGATGGTTGCCGCCACCGCCTGTGGGTGCTCACCGACGAGGCGGTGATCGCTACGGTAGCGCGCGGGCTGGCGCCCCGTAGCGTGATGATCGCNNAACCATGGTCGCCATCCGCGACGACATGCGGCCTGCAGGTGTCCCCATGGGCCACTCGCTGGCCGACTGGGGCGTGATGTTCTTTGCCCGTGCCGAGGACCCGGGCTTGCTAGTCCTGCCCACCCATCGGATGGTGCATGGCTTGTCCGCCGAGGCGCTCGACACCCTGGCCGAACGCTGCCGCCCCTGGTTCGAGGTCGTGTCAGGCAACGAGGAAGACGCAGCCGCCATCGAGAAGCGCCTGCTCCGCGAGGGCGAGAAGACCGTGACCTTTGCTCTGCGACGCGCCGGCGTGCGGGGTACTACCTGGCTCAAGCTGCGAGCCGACGCGGACCTGGCGCGCCTAGGCCCGCCCACCCTCGCTCGTTTGGACGTGAGCGTGTTGCACGGCCTGGTGCTCGATCCGCTGCTCGGCATTGGATCCGAGGCGCTGGCTCGGCAGTCGAACCTGAGCTACAGCCACGATCTGCGTGAAACCCTGGATCGGGTGGCCGCCTCTGAGGTGCAAGCGGCCTTCCTAATGAATGCAACCAAGGTGTCCCAAGTGCTGGATGCGTGTGAGGCGGGCTTCGTGCTGCCGCAGAAATCTACCTATTTCCAGCCCAAGCTGGCCACTGGTTTGGTGATGGCGCGCATCGATCCCGGCGAGGAGCCGGTGCTGCCCAAGATATGAACCTGCCGGACGACGCGCGCGAGCCGGAAGAAGAGTCGGAATCCGTCACGCACGACACGCTCCTGCGCGGCCGGGTCAAGCTGATCCAGCCGGCGCGTGGTTTTCGATCCAGTTTGGATCCGGTCCTGCTCGCCGGTTTCATTCACGCGCCCTACCGCCACTTCCTCGACATTGGCTGCGGCACCGGCGCCCTATCCTTCTTGTTGCTGGCCCGCGACCCGGCGGCAACCGGGTTGGGGGTTGAGATCCAGCCGCGGCTGGCAGGCATGGCAGCGCGAGCGGTGGAAGCAAATGGATTCGGCGCGCGCTTTTCCCTGGCAGCGGCTGACGTACGCGAGGCCGGGCTCGTGCCGCGCGCGGCTTTCGATCTGGTGGCGAGCAATCCGCCGTTCCGGCCCTTGGGCAAAGGAGTGTTGCCGCCGCAGGCCGAGCGCTCGCTGGCACATCACGAGGTAGCGCTGACTTTGGCCGAGTGGCTGGAGGTTGCCCGGGCGGCCCTGCGGCCCGAGGGCCGGCTGGCCGCGATCTACCCCGCTGATCGTCTAGACGAGATGCGCACGGGCCTGGCCGCACACGGGTTGTCCGTGGCCCGGCTGCGCATGGTGCAGGCGCAGGCCGGCGCGCGCGCCAGTCGTTTCTGCTTCGAAGCACGATGCTCGGCGCTGGTCGCCGAGACCCAGACCGAAACGCCGCTGGTCGTGCACGAACAAGGAAAGTATTCAGCGGAGGTGCGTTCCATGCTGGGGGAGGAATCGTGAAGTATCGGGTGGCGTATTTGCTGGCCATCTGGTTCGGCTGTGGCCGCGTGCCCAAGGCGCCAGGGACCGCAGGAACTCTGGGCGCGATCCCCCTCTATCTTCTGCTTTCCCACCACGGCGGCCTGCCAGCGGTTGCGGTCGCAGCCGCAGTAATCACTGCGGTGGGCGTGTGGGCGTCTAACCAGGTTGTACGCAAGCTCGGCATCAAAGATCCGCAGATTGTCTGCATCGACGAGGTAGCCGGCGTGCTCATTACCTTGCTGGCTGCGCCCGCGAATTGGATCGGCCTGGTGGCCGGCGTGGTCTTGTTCCGCGTGTTCGACCAGTGGAAGCCATGGCCCGCGCGCGCCGCCGAGAGTCTGCCCGAAGGCTGGGGCGTGATGATGGATGACGTGGCCGCCGGGGCGTGGGGTGCGGTGCTCTTGCTCGGCGCCCGCGCCGCCGGTTGGCTATAGGGCTCAGCTAGGGCTCATCGATGCCGGGCACGCGCTTGGCCGCCTGCCAAAGGCGCTCCAGTTCCTCTGGCGAAGCTGCGGCGACGTTGCGGCCTTCGGCCTGCAGCGTTTCTTCCATGTGGCCGAAGCGACGGGCGAAGCGATCGGTCGCCTCGCGCAGGGCATTTTCCGCGTCCAGGCCCAGCTTGCGCGCCAGGTTGGCCAGGGCGAACAGGGTGTCGCCCAGCTCGTGCTTCATCTGGCCGCGATCGCCGGCTTGGCAGGCCTGGTCCAGCTCGGCCATTTCCTCGTCGACCTTGTCGCGCACGCCGGCGGCATCCGGCCAGTCAAAGCCCACCGCGCCTGCCTTCTCGCCAGCGCGCGTGGCCCGCACCAGGGCCGGGGCGCTGCGCGGAATTCCGTCGAGCGCCCCCTTGCGCCCCTTCTTCGCCTTCTCGACCGCCTTGAGCTTGGCCCAGTTGACCAGCACCGCCGCCGAAGTCTTGGCCTGCGCTTCGCCGAACACGTGAGGATGGCGACGCACCAGCTTAGCCACGATCCCGCGGACCACATCGTCGATGCCAAAGGCGCCCCCCGCGTGGCGCAGCTCAGCTTGAAAAACAATCTGCAAGAGCAGGTCGCCTAGCTCCTCGGCGTGGTCGCGCACGTCGCCCGAGTGCAGGGCGTCCACCACCTCGTAGGTCTCCTCGACCAGGTAGGGCAGCAGCGACTCGAGCGTCTGTTCGCGATCCCAGGGACAGCCGGTGGGCGCCAGCAGCCGCTGCATCAAGCCGACCAAATCGGGCAGGTTGCCGCCAGTTTGTTTACCGGGCAGCGGGCTGAGGTCGAGTTGGGGGGCCGGTGTTTCCACGGGTTGCAGCAGACTAGCACCACCTCCTGGGATCATCCCGTCGATCGCGCGCCCGCAGTCGGCACCCCGTGAACCACGTCTCCCTGGTTCTGCTACTGACGAGATGCAACCCTCTCGAATGCTACTCATGCGCGCTGCGGTAGCAGCAAATCCAGGCAACGCAGCAGCACATGCCTCGCCTGTCCCTAGTGCCACGGTCCAGAAAGAGATCGGATCATGAAAAAGCAGAGCACGCAGTTTCTTCTGGTGGCGGCAATGTTGATGTTCGCCACGCAAAGCCCGCACGCGCAAACCGCCGAATCATATGTTTGGCAGAGCGTCGCAATTCGGGGAGGTGGATTCGTTCCCGGCCTTGTCTTCAGTACCGTCGAGCAAAACGTTCTCTATGCCCGCACCGACATGGCCGGAGCATACCGATGGGACGAAACCAAATACGGGTGGATACCAATCATGGATTGGTTGACCAGGCCCGACATGAAGTACATCGGCGTTGAGAGTATTGCCGCTGACCCAGTCGACTCCAACGTCGTGTACATGGCCGTGGGAACATATACGTCATCCAACGGCCAGATTATCCGGTCGGCCGATCGCGGAGATACATGGACCAGGTACAACATTGCCACGCCGATGGGAGGAAATGCCGACGGCCGATCGCTGGGCGAGCGGCTCATGGTCGATCCCAACAAGACAAGTATTCTCTACTTCGGCTCGCGGACCACGGGACTTTGGAAGAGCACGGATTCTGCGGCCACCTGGGCCAAGGTGGCCAGCTTCCCGGTGACTGGCACGAACCCCTATGGTCTAAGCTTCGTAGTGTTTGACAAGACAAGTGGGACCGCTGGGAATGGTTCGTCAACTATTTATGTCGGCGTCGCCGCCACAACTGCAGGCACCAATCTCTATCGTTCGGCCGACGCCGGCGCGACTTGGACTTTGGTGACCGGGACTAGTCCGCCTTCGGGCATGATGCCTCACCACGGGGTCCTGGCATCGGACGGCAACCTGTGGATCGCCTACAACAGCAGCTCTGGGCCAAACAGCATATCGAGCGGTTCAGTTTGGAAGCTGAACACTGCAACCAGCACGTGGACCAATGTCAATCCGGCTGGGCACGGAGGCGGTATTGGCGGAATCAGCGTATCTGCATCTGACCCCAACTATGCACTTGCCTCGACGCTGGATTGGTGGGCTCCCGATGAAATCTACCGGACCACCAACGGCGGGACCAGCTGGACCGCTATTGGTCGCAGTGCGACCCACAACATGAATGGCGCCGAGTATCTCTGTTTCGGCCCTGCCAACTGCACGACTCCCAGCTCGGCGGGTTGGGCAGGCGACATCGAGATCGACCCGTTCAACCAGAGCCGCGCGTTCTATGTGACGGGTCAGGGGGTCTGGTCAAGCAAGAACTCGGACGCCGCAAGCGGGATTGTCTGGAGTTTCGAAGACAAGGACTTCGAGGAGACGGTGGGCTTGGATTTGACGAGTTCAGTGAAGACGGCGGTATTTGCGGTCGTCGGGGACATCGGCATCATACGCACGCCGAACGACGCACTTGATACGCCGTCGCCAACCGGCATGGTCACCAATCCCAAGTTCGGCAATGGCAACAGTGTGGACTTTGCCGGTTTGAAGCCCAGCATCGTGGCCGATTGTGGGACAGGAAGTCCGTCGGGAGGATACTCGACCGACAATGGTCTCACATGGAAGCCATTTGCCAGCCAGGCTGGGGGCTCAAAGGTAGCGGTGGGCGCCGATGGCACCGTGTTCGTGTGGGACCAGAAATACTCCACCGACAATGGTGCCACTTGGACCGCCTGTGCAGGCCTACCATCGGGCGCCAGGGTGGCCTCTGACCGTGTCAATCCGAAGAAGTTCTATGCATTTTCGGGCGGAACCCTCTACGCCAGCACTGACGGCGCCGCAACCTTCACCGCCGCCACCACCGGGCTCTCGGGCAGCGGCCGCGCCGCCGCGGTTTTTGGCGTGGAGGGGGAGGTTTGGGTGTCGGCCGGAAGTAATTTGTACCACTCAAAGAATTCCGGGGCGGGCGCGACAAAGGTGACCGGACCTTCGCAAGTGTATTCGGTCGGCTTCGGCATGGCTGCGCCGGGCAGTTCCTACCCGGCGGTGTACATCATCGGCACCGTCAGCAGCGTTTCCGGAGTTTTTCGTTCGACCGACCAGGGGGCGACATGGCTGCGGATCAACGACGACCAGCACCAGTTTGGTCAGATGGACAACGTGGCTGGCGATGAAGACTACTACGGCCGCGTCTACGTCACGACTCAGGGCCGGGGCATTCCCTACGGCCAACCAGGCACGCCAACTGGTGGCTCGACCGGATCGACGGGAGGAACTACAGGCGCGAGTGGCGGAACGACTGCAGGTACTGGCGGATCCGGAGGCACGCGTGGCGGGACCACAGGTTCGAGCGGTGGGGCGACCACCGGGACTGGCGGGACCACCAGCGCGCGCGGAGGAACTTCCGCCGCTGGCGGGGGAGCGAACGGTGGAACAACCACCGCTGCGGGCGGGACCACCAGCGTGCGCGGAGGAACTACCGCCGCTAGCGGTGGAACTACGGCCCCCAGCGGGGGAATGACCACCGCTACGGGAGGATCCACGACCGCGGGTGGAGGAAGCGTGAGCGGGGGAATGACCACCGCGTCGGGCGGGTCTACGGGCGCGGGTGGAGATACTGCGGTTACAGCCGGTGGGTCAGCGGCGGCCAGCGGGGGCGCATTTGCGACGGGTGGTGACAGTTCGACGGTTTCGACAGGCGGAACCATGAGTGCGGTCGGCGGAACAGTGCCGCCGAAGAACAATGGGGGCTGCTCCACGGTCTACGCTGGGCACGGATCGGGTTGGGCGGCTGCGTGGATGCTGGCGTTGTTGGCGGCCATCAGTCTGCGCCGGCGCCGGACTGGTTCGGGCAGCCAGCACTACTGATTGAAGTTCGGACCGTGGACTGCGGATCGAAGTCAGCTATTTCACACAGAGAAACGGAGGCCACAGAGCCGAAGGAGAAAGAGAAGGGTTGAATCCAGCACAGTCCACATTCACTTTTTCTCTTCCGATTTCCGCGTTCTCCGCGCCTCTGTGTGGAAGAGGTATCCAGCCGGAGCGACGTTATTGCTTTGAACCGGGCGTGTAGAACCGCACGTCAGGAGTGATCCATCCCGAGTATTCGCTGAAGTTGTACGTGTGGTACTGCTGAGGAATGCTGGGCTGGACCGGCGGGTCATCCAGATTGCAGTCGCCATTGGAGAAGATCCAAACGCTCGACTCGTTGTACACCAGGACCTCTTCTTTGCCGTCACCGCAGAGATTGGCGTGTTGCACGTTGTCGACCAAATTGCCACTGTGCGGAAACTGCGCAACCACCTTCTGATAGCCGTCGTACAGGCTTGCCGGTGTACTGCCGCCGCGGTGATAGGACAGGATGAGGTCATTGCCCAGCCCGTCCCAGTTGTTCATGTTTTCCGTCACGCTTATCCAGCCGTAGTCCGTCCGCGATTCTTTCCAAATGAGCTTGTCGGTTGAGGACAGAAGCACGTTGGCATCATGGCCTTGCGCGGTTCGCGGGCCAAGGCGGTCGAGCAGGACCACTTCGAGACCTGCGTAGTCCGAACGGTACTCACCGATTCCCATCTGCTGGTCTTCAATCGTGTTGCTGTCCTCCCATATCTGGCTGCCGTCCTTCCAGTGGAACATGGCGGCCACGTTGCCACCCACGACTATCTCGTATCCGTTGCTGGGA
>PMJE01000245.1 GCA_003157315.1 Myxococcales bacterium
ACGGCATCCTAGTAGTACAGAGGACGCAAAGGTCGGAAGGGAAGAAGGGGTCCGGACCGGAACAAACCCAGCCCTTTCTTGTCCGTCTCTGTGGTCTCTGTGCTCCCTGTGGTGGGAAAAGCTAACTCCTCTCACTGGCGCTGCTCGCTGTACACCCTACGATAGATGGCCTCGGCGGCTTCCAGCATGGCGGGGCCGGGCTCATCCAGCAGCTCGGCGGGAAGCTCGATGATTCGGTCGGGCTCGTGGCAGGCGGCCAGGTGGTCGGCGCCAGGAAAGGCACAGACCGCTGCAGACATTCCCTGCTTGGTCACAATCAGCTCGGGTTGCAGGGCCAGCAGCTGCTCAGCTGAATAGGCCGGCCAGTCGCGATAGAGGGCGGCTGCGATATCGACCAAGCCGCCCGCGGTGAGAACGTCGTGCAACGCCGTGCCGGTGGTGCCGCCTTGCACCTGGTTGCCAATGATCGACAGAAACAGGGCGGTCTTGCGTGGCCGCCCAGCGAGGGCCGCAGCCACGTTGTTCATCCGCTGCACAAAGCTGCGCGCAAAGTTCTGGCCGCGCTTGGGCTGCCCGAGAAGCTCGGCGAGAGTTCTGGCTGCACTGAGCAGACTAGCCACACCCCGCAATTCGCCCAGGTCAAAGACCTCGATGCCGGCAGAGCGCAGCTTGGCCGCGCGCCCGGGCGTACCAAAACTGTTGGTGAGCACGAGGTCGGGCTGTAACGCAATCAGCGCCTCGACCGGGCCGAAGCCGTCGATAACCGGCCGGCCCGCATAGCGATAGCCGTCCTGCGGACGCTCGGCAGCGGCGCGACTGAACGCCAAAATGCGGTCGGGCTCGGCGAGTTCCAAAAGCAAGCGATCGGTGACCAGATTGGTGGACACGATGCGGGTGTAGCGCCGCAACGGCGTCGGGTGACCAGCGGCATCGGAGAGGGCATCGCTGCCAGTCGCAACCGCGCGGCCCCCGCGGCCGGGGCTGCGGCCAAAGTGAATGGTCAGCGCGACAGCCGCCGCCAGGGCGCAAGCATTGGCCAGGGTCGCGCGCTTCATGGCGCCGTGCCTTTCCCAGCCGGCATGCGAAAGCCGAAATGTGCCGCGGGCACGATCTCGACGCCGTAGACCCGGCGCACTGGCTCGGCAGAGATGACCTCCGCCGCTGGGCCCGCGGCAACCAGACGGCCGCCGGAGAGCAACAGCGCTCGATCGCTTGCCTGCGCGGCTTCGTTGAGCTGATGGAGCGCCACCAGCACCAGCGCACCGCGGCTGGCCAGGTCACGCAGCAAGTGAAGCAGGGCAAGCGCGTGGGTTACATCCAGCGCTGCGGTGGGCTCATCGAGCAGGAGCACGCGCGCTTCTGTGGCCAGGGCGCGCGCCAGCAGCACCAGCCGTCGCTCGCCGTAGGACAGGCGATTGAACGATCGCTCGGCCAGCCGGCGCGTGTCGGTCAGCTCCATCGCCCGCTCTATCGCCGAATCATCGCGCCGGTCAGGCCGACCCCAGACATCCCGATGGGCAAAACGACCATGCGCGACGACATCGCGCACAGGCAAAGCCGCATCCAGTGCCGAATGCTGGGGCACATAGGCCACCAGGCGCGCACGTTCGGCACGGCCAAGCTGGGATGCCTCGCGGCCGTCGAGGCGCAGCTCGCCGGAAAACGGCAACAAGCCGGCCATGCTCTTGAGCAGGGTGCTCTTGCCCGCGCCGTTTGGCCCGAGCAACGCAACCACCTGGCTGCCGCTCAAAGCAAGGCTGACCTGATCGAGCAGCACGTGTTGCCCTCGCTGCACCGTGAGACCGCGTGCCTCGATGCATGCCCGGTCAGCCATGGCTAACCCCGCGCTGTGATCGCGCCAGCAGGATGAGGAACACGGGCGCGCCGATGATGCCGGTGATCACGCCCAGGGGCAGCTCGGACCGACTGGGGAAAACCCGCGCGATGACATCGCAGGCGACAAGAAATGCGCCGCCCAACAGTGCACAGGCGGGAATCAGACGTCGGTGGCGTACACCCACCAGGGGCCGCAGGGTGTGCGGAACGATGAGGCCCACAAACCCCACGTTGCCGCCCACCGCGATGGCGGCAGCGGCCAGCACCGCCACCCAGGTCACGGCCCAGCGTCGAGCGCGGCCCACTTCGACCCCCAAGCTGCTGGCCTCGTCTTCGCCGGAGAGCAGCAGGTCGAGGGTGTCGCTCCACAGCCAGCAGGCAACGATGCCGATGCCGACCAAGGGCAGGGCCGCGAAAAGCTGGCGCGTGCTCACCCCGCCCACGCCGCCAAGGGTGAAGGACACCACAGCTCGACTCATGTCCCACGAATCTTGCGCCAGGCTGGTGATGAAGCTGGACAGGGCGAGAAAGAGCGAGGACAGGATGAAGCCGGTGAGAATGAGAGTCAGTGTGCCGGTGCGCTCGCGACAGAAGGTAAGCACGATCGCCAGCGAAAGGCCTGCCCCCAGCAGACAACCGAGGGGCAGCACCATTTCGGCGCTGACCGCCAGGTTAGCCAAAGGCGAGCCAGCAACCAAGGCCAGCATGGCCAACTGTCCACCCAAGCTGGCTCCCGCTGTCGTGCCCAAAATGGAAGGGCTGACCAGTGGATCGCGGAACACGCCCTGCACCACGGCGCCGCCGGTGGCCAGGGCCGCGCCTGCCAGCAAGGCGGCCCCCACCCGCGTGGCGCGCAGGCCAAGCAGGGTCGAACGCAGGGTCGGGTCGGCCAGACTGCCATGCCCGACCAGCAAGGCCAGTGCCACCGCACCGACCAGCAGCGCCAGCAAGACAGCGTAGGTAAGGACGATTTTCATCTGTCGATGGACTAGTACAATCCCAGATTGCGCGGCAAAAGGCCCGCGGCCGGGTCGCTTGCGAACGAGGGCAGCTCAACCGGCGGCCACCCACTCACGTCAAGTACATGCAGCTTGGGGGCCTGTGCATCCGCATCGCCCAGAAACACTCGCTGCGTGCCCGGGTCGAATACCAGGCCTCCCAGGATGAAGCTGTTGCTACCGTCGAGCAGCTTCTGTGGCACGCCCCGGGTGAAATCGAACTGCCACAGTTGATCAGGTGGCGAGCCGGAAAAGTCGCCAGGTACGACCGCAAAGGCGAGGGTGGGGCTCACCACGGCCAGATCGGCGAATGAGAGCGGGCGGCCAAAGGCAGCGGCCATGAGTGGTTGCACCGACGGGGGCGACACCGAGGTGTCGACGAGGGCCACGCCCGATTCGTTGAACTGATTCGCACCGTCGGCAGGGGCCCCGAAGCATGCCACAGCCAGCGCCCCTTCCTGCCCGGGTACCGGCACGATGGCCCCGCAGTCTTTGAAGGCGGGCAGGTCGATGACCGAGCTGACGGTGTCGGTCGCCGGATCCACGACCACAACGCGGCCTGGACCGGCCTGGCTGAAATCCGCGCTGAAGTTGTTGAGGGTGACGTAGATCTTGCCGCCCAAAACACGGGCGCGGTCGGGGTTGGGATTTATGCCTGCTCCTCCCACGGCGTAGGGGGAAAGGTCGATGCGGGCCACCGGCTTGCCGAGATCTAGATCCAAGATCAAGAGATCCGCGCCCTCGTCGAGGTCAGACGGGTCAGCGGTTGGCTTGGGGTTGGTCGAATTGCGGGTCACGTAGAACTTGTTGGCGGCAACCGCCACCACGTCGTGCGGGTCAGCAGCAAATCCCGTGCTGACGCTGATCTCGCGGGTCACGCTGCAGTCCGCGGGGTTTACCCACACCAAGGCATTGTTGCCACGATCGATAAGCACCAGCGGATGGCCAGGCAAGGGTGCACTCGGTAGCACCACGTCTCCGGACAGTCCCTGC
Organism: Myxococcales bacterium; assembly: GCA_003157315.1. Next base: position 3,828 of record PMJE01000245.1, read on the forward strand.
GAAAGTTGTGGTGGCACAGTGCCCGAATTGAGGCAGTTGTCGTACACGAGTGTGGCGGTCGCAGGATCAACCAGGGAGAGCAGCGACGAGGTGAAGTCGATGCTGTTGTGGATGACCGCCAATCCGCTTGGGCCGGCGCTACCTGACGCCGGCGCAGCACCGCTGCCGCAAGCCAGGCCGAGCAGTGCAGGGAACACGAGAGCGAAAGCGAAGCGTCGGTGGTTCATTCCGGGGTCTCCTTGTTTGGGTCGGGCGTGGACCATTGCAGGGTGAGAAAAACCGAGCGGCCGGGCATGGGATAGCCGACCAGATCGAGGACAGGGGTGTTGGCCAGGTTGTGCGCGCTGGCCACCAGGCGCAGCCCCCATTGGGGCGCTTCGATCTGGCCGCCCGCGCCGAAGAGCACACGCGGGTTGACCTCGACCAGGTTGGCCGAGTCGAGGTAATTGCCGCTGGTCACGTCCAGGTCGGCGTACAGCCCCCAGCGCCAGCGACCCGCCAGTACAAGATTGCGTAGTTCGGGCCGCGCGTAGGCGCGCAGACGCGGCCGGTGGGGAAGCTGCTTGTCGTAGCAACAGCTCACGTCTTCTAGGTCGCGGGCGTCCGTGAAGGTGGTCTGTCCGAAGAACCGGTAGCGTCGCCGCCAGTCGACAGTGACCGAGGTCTCTGCACCCAGGATGCGCGCACTACCGAGGTTGGCAGGGCGCATGTACGTCCCGACCTGGCGGAAGTAAATCAAGTGGTTGGCCCAGGCGGCAAATAGGGCACCGTCGAGAGAAAGCCGCAGTCGCTCGCCCTTGCGGGTCCAGCTCGCGCCCACATCCGCGTTGGTGCCGGTTTCGGGCACGAGGTTGGGGTTGCCCAGTAGTTGGCCGGTGTTGCCGTACCGCTCGATCATCGAGGGCAGACGGCCGTAGCGTCCCAGATTTGCGCGCAGAGTGACTTGGTCGCTAGTCCATTGCAGAAGGGCCAGGCGCGCGTTGGGCAGCCAGTAGGTGGCGGGTTGGGTGTTCGCGCCCATAAGACGATAGCGCTCCGGGCGCGTGATGGTGTCTTTGGCCGCTTCCAGGCGCAGCGACGGGATCACGGCCAGACGTAACGGATGGATCACGGTGCGCGCCTCTGCACCGCCGGCACCAAAGACGCGCGAACCGGGTGGAATGGAAGCCGCGCCGGGAAGAACGCTTGAAGGATCGAAGCGTTCGTAGCGACCTTCGGCAATGGCGGAAAACTTCAGCCATCCAGCAAACGACTTCGAGCCGGCGAGCGTGCCACCCGAGCTAGTCGAAAGGTCCTGCGTCTGGGTAGGCTGGCCACCTGACAGATCGCCGCAGGGGTCGTCGAGGCGCTGCCAGGTGGCGACGGTATAGAGCTGGGCGCGCAGGTTGCTGCCCAGCCCGAGATCGTCGCGCGATTCGTAGGCCGCGGTGGCAAGGAGTCGGTCAGTGCCGAGCGCCGCCCCGTTCGCTGTCAGCGAGCCTGCGGGTGGCACGCCCTGATCGCGGTGAAGAAAGCTGGCCGTGCCCCAGATCTGTCGCCGCCCAGGCAAGAGCCCGACGACGTGGGCCAAGCCGTCGACTTGGCCGAGGGCATTGTTCTGGCGGCGGCTGATGGTGTCGTCGCTGGTAGTGAAACCTGTGGCGTTGTCGTTGGCATAGGTGAAGTCACCGGCTGAGCCGAGCCCATTTACGCTGCCGAGGGCGCGCAGATTCCTGCCGGCCCAGCGCGCTTGCACTCCGCCGAATCCGGTCCCGAATGAGCCTCCCCCGGCATAGGCGCGCGCGCCCGAGTCTGTCGCTGCGGCGCTCGACAGCGACACAATGCCACCCGTGGCCGAGGTGCCGAAGACGATGGGGCTCATTCCCCGATAGACCTCGACCGACTCGAGATCCACGACTGGGATGAGCCCGATGTCCACGCCACCTCCCGAAGCCGCGGAGAGCGGCACGCCGTCGAAGTACACCTCGACCTGGTTGGCCGATGATCCGCGCAGCGACAGCGTGGCCAGGGAGCCGAGCCCGCCCAGGCGCGTGACCGAGACGCCTGGCAACTCTGAGAGAAGCTGGGGCAGATCCTCGGCGCTGCGGGGAGTGCGTTCAGACGTGATCACCGAAGACGACGCCGCGTCATCCTGGCGCGCTCGGTCCTCGGGCATTGCCTCGGCCACCACCACGGTCTCGTAGAGCGGTTCGGCGGCGTGCACGCTGCCTGTCGTCGTGCACAGGACCGCCGCCGCGGACGCGGCGACTAGGAACGAAGGATTGTGCTTGCGAGCCCGATCGGCGATCTCCGCGCCGGCCGGCACCCTTTTCGACCCCATGAAAAACCCCCGTTCCGTCGGCGGAAGCGGGGGTCGCAAGCTGCAAGCTCGGCGCCCGTTTCCTCCTCGGGAAAGGCATCGTGGCTGACGCGGACAGGTTTCCTGGCTCGTGGGTCTTGCGGCAGAGCCGCGTCGCCTGTTCCAGCCTTCCCAGAGAGTGTCCTCCAGTGGTCATATCGGAACAGACTTCCCACATACAGTGGCGGGACCGCGCCGGAATTGCACCCTCGGGTGCGCACCGGCTTCCCTTTTCAGCGGGGCCGTCGAGGCCCCGCGCCCACGTCGGTATTAAGTTGTCAGTGCGGCGCCAAGCTAGTCTTCGCCCTTGGCTATGTCAAGCGCGTGACGGGCTCAACCGATTTGTGTAGTGATGGGATCGTTTCTGCTAGTCTGCAAACTATGAGCGCTGAGGGCGAAGGCAAGATGCCCGGCCTGGGTCACGAGATACCAGAGGTCCTGCCGCTTCTGCCGGTTCGGGATCTGGTGGTCTTTCCCTACATGATTGCCCCGCTGCGCGTGTCGCGGCCAATTTCGCTAGATGCGGTTCAGGTGGCGCTGCAGAACGATCAGCGTCTGTGTTTCATCGTGGCCCAGCGCGAATCGGCCGAGGAGGATCCCAAGCCCAGCTCGCTCTACCACACCGGCACGGTCGGGATCATCATGCGCATGCGCAAGCTGTCCGACGGTGGGCTCAAGATTCTCATCCAAGGTCTGTGTCGCGCGCGCATCCAACGCTTCATCGCAGAGCACCCCAGCTATCGGGTNNCAGCCGGAGCTGGCGTTGGTGTTGCAGAACGTGGACGAGCCCGGCCGCATGGCGGATCTGGTGGCGTCGAATCTCACGCTCAAGCTGGCCGACGCACAGGCCATCTTGGAAATGGACGATCCGGTGCAGCGCCTGGCCAAGGTGAACCAGGCCCTGGAGAATGAAGTCGGAATCCTCGAGGTGCAGAACCGCATCCAGAGCCGCGCCAAAGAGGAGATGTCCAAGACCCAGCGCGACTACTACCTGCGCGAGCAGTTGCGCCAGATCCGGCACGAGCTGGGCGATGCGGATTCCTTCCGTGACGAGATCGAGGACCTACGCCAGAGGATCGAAGCCGGCGGACTGCCAGCCGAGGCCCGCGCCGAAGCCGACAAGCAGTTGCGGCGTCTCGAACAGATGAGCCCGGAGAGCGCCGAAGCATCAGTGGTGCGCAGCTATGTGGACGTCTTGGTCGAGCTGCCGTGGAAAGAACCGGACGAGGATCCGGTGGATCTGCGTGCCGCGCGCACCGTGCTCGACCAGGACCACTACAACCTGGAGCACGTCAAGGAACGCATTCTCGACTACCTGGCGGTGCACAAACTACGCCGCGGGGCCCATGGACCGTTGCTTTGCTTTCTCGGCCCACCTGGTGTGGGAAAGACCTCGCTCGGTCGCTCCATCGCCCGGGCGCTGGGTCGCAAGTTCGTGCGCATTTCTTTGGGCGGCGTGCGCGACGAAGCCGANNCGGCCACCGCCGCACCTACGTCGGTGCTCTGCCCGGACGCATTCTGCAGGGGATGAAACAGTCGGGCTGCAAGAACCCGGTGTTCATGCTTGACGAAGTCGACAAGCTGGGCTCGGACTACCGGGGCGATCCATCGGCGGCCTTGCTCGAAGTCCTCGACCCCGAACAGAACCACGCCTTTCGCGATCACTACCTGNNCCCTACGACTTGTCCAAGGTCATGTTCATCGCCACCGCGAATCTGGCGGACACCATTCCGTCGCCCCTGCGCGATCGGATGGAAACCCTGCGCCTGTCTGGCTACAGCGAGGAAGAGAAACTGGCGATTGCCGAGAAGTTCCTGGTGCCCAAGCAGATCGCCGAGGCCGGCCTCGGCGAGCGTGATCTTTCCTTGGGGCGGCCGGCGTTGCGCAAGATCATTTCCGAATACACGCGCGAGGCCGGGCTGCGCGAACTGGAACGGCAGGTGGCGCAGCGCGCGCGCAAGATGGCGCGGCGTCTGGTGGAGAGCGGCACCGCGCCCGCGCAGGCCCGCAAGGCTGGCCGTACGGTGGTGACCGCGGAGGACCTGGCCAAGTTGCTCGGACCTCCCAAGTTCATCCCCGACGAGCGCCAGCGCGTGGACGAGGTCGGGATCGCGAACGGTCTGGCATGGACCCAGGCCGGCGGCGAAGTGCTGCATGTCGAAGCGCAGATGATGCCGGGCAAGGGCAACCTGATCTTGACCGGCCAGCTCGGCGAGGTGATGAAGGAATCGGCGCAGGCGGCGCTGTCGTTCGCGCGGGTGCAGGCCACACGGCTGGGACTGCGCAGCGATTTCCTTGCCGATCGCGAGATCCACATTCACGTGCCAGCAGGTGGCGTGCCCAAGGACGGCCCCTCGGCTGGGGTCACCATGGCCTGCGTGCTGGTGTCACTGGTGTCCGGGATTCCTGTGCGGAGGGACGTGGCCATGACCGGCGAGATCACCTTGCGCGGCCGGGTGCTTCCCATCGGTGGTCTGAAGGAGAAGCTGCTGGCGGCGGTGCGCGCCGGGATGCGCGTGGCCATCGTACCTGCCAGCAACCTGGCCGAGCTGAGCGAGATTCCTGCTCACCTGCGCCAGCGGATCAAGATCCAGCCGGTGCACACCGTGGACGAGGCCCTGGTTGTCGCGTTGACCCGACCGCTGGCCCATCCCAAGTCCGCCGCGGTGGCTCCGCGCGGGGCCGCTGCCAAAGTGGTGACGCCACCCCGCCGCGGGGGCGCGGCGTAGCTACCAGCCTCGCGGCCGCTACGGCAGAGGAACGGGCCCTACCAACGTGAATGCGACGTCGTCGATCCAGATTCCGAACGTGGAGTTGACCGGAATCTGGAACTGCACCTCGTAGATGGTGGACGGGTCGAAGGCGGTCCCTTGGTGACCCCATCCGTCCTGCGTAAGCGAATTGAAGGGGATCGTGTACTTTGTCCATTGAGTCGTGAGGATCAGGCGCTTGCCGTAGTGATCGAAACACGTATCCGCGGTCGCAGTCCACTGGCAGATCGCGCCGTCGGGCTGCGTGTCCTTGTCGGGGAACGCGACCCGCAAGCCTGGCGATGTGCCAGCATCGATCTTGGCCCAGAAGCTGAAGCCATTGTACGCAGACGCGTTGTAGGGGCTGCCAAGCCCGAACAAGAAGAGCGCGGTGCTGTCTACGAAGGGGCCCCCGTGCACATAGACGGAGTATCCGAGACAGCCGTCACCCGTGGCTGTCATGGTGAATGTTCCG
>PMJE01000622.1 GCA_003157315.1 Myxococcales bacterium
CAAGTAGCCGCGCGCCACGCTGCCACCGCGCTGAATCTGGTCCGCGATCTGCCGCGCCAGGTTGATGGGAATGGCAAAACCAACGTTCATGGCCATGGCGGGGTTCAGGATGGCGGAGTTGATGCCGATGACCTCACCGCGAAAGTTGAAAAGTGGCCCGCCCGAATTTCCCTGGTTGATGGCCGCGTCGGTCTGAATAAAGTCTTCATACTGCGTGATTCGGCCGCCTAGCATCCGGTTCTTGGCCGACACGATGCCCATGGTCACCGTCTGTCCCATTCCCAACGGGTTGCCTATGGCCAGGACATAGTCGCCCACCCGAACCTGCTCCGAGTTGCCGAGCGTGGCCGGCCTCATGTCGCCCGGAGGACGGTTGAGCTTTACCACCGCCACATCCGTGGCCGGATCGCTGCCCACCACGCGCGCCTCGAATCGCCGCTCATCGCCAAGCTGCACCCACACCTCATCGGCCCCCGCCACCACATGGTTGTTGGTCAGGATGATGCCGGCCTTGTTGACGATGAAACCAGAGCCCAGCCCGAGCTGGGTTTCACGTCGGGTGGGGGCATCACCCATGCCGAAACGTTCGCGAAAATACTGCGTGAATGGATCTTCACGCATGACCCGGGGAATGACCTTCATGCTCTGGATGGTCACCACCGAGGCTTTCACGCGCTCAACCAACGGGGCAACCGACACCCCCATTTCATTCGGCGCGGGCACGGACTGGGCTGATGTCAGAACGATTGCGACAGCGAATGAAAGAGACGCCAGTATCATGGCGNNCGGACCCGGAACCGGGGCCGGATCCGTGGCCGGTTCCGGAACCGTGTCCGGGACCGGCCCCCGCCGGATCCGGCTACCGGCCACCGGCTCCGGTCCCTAGCCTCGGTATACGACGATTCCGCGCGTCGGATCGTACGGGGTCAACGCTACGGTTACCTTGTCGCCGAGCACGATGCGGATGCGGTGCTTGCGCAGCTTGCCCCCAAGATGGGCGAGGACCTGGTGACCATTCTCCAGCTCGATCTTGAAGTTGCCCGCAGGCAAGACTTCGATCACGCGGCCTTGGAATTCTATGTGCTCTTCGCGACCCATCGTGGCGGGACAGAAGTTACTCGCTCGTCTCCCCCAGGTCAAATCAGGAAAACGCTGAGGGGTTCGATTAGACTGCCTCAGCTACTGTGGCATCTCCTCCTGTCCTCCATTCCTCGCTTGCGTCCGCGCCTGCCGCTAGAGCCGACAGCGCCTTGGCCTACATCGAAGACCTGGACGATCTGACCGCTGGGAATGCCGTGCGCCTTCTGCGCAACGGGGAGGAGGCGTTTCCTGCCTGGCTCGACGCCATCGACGCAGCCTCCACGCGGATATCGATGGAGATGTACATCTTCGACGATGACCGGATCGGTCGGCGCTTCGCGGATGCCTTGTGTTGCGCAGCCCGGCGCGGCGTCTCGGTGCGCCTGCTGTACGACTTCATCGGGTGCCGTCACGCCTCGCCCAAGTTCTTCGCCAACATGCGACGGGCGGGCGTCTACACGATCACCTACCATCCCTACCGGCTCTGGCGGCCGCGCTTCTGGACCCTCATCCGGCGCAACCACCGCAAGACCCTGGTCTGTGACGGCCAGGTGGCTTTCGTGGGCGGGATCAACGTTGCCGATGCGTGGCTGCCTGTCAGCGACGACAGAGTTGGCTGGCATGACGTCGCCGTCGAGGTGAAGGGCCCAGCGGTCCAAGCTATCGAGCGAACCTTTCTGCGCACGTGGAACTGGCGGGCCAAACGACGCTTCCGCTTCAAACGCAGCCGCGTGCACCGCCCCGCTCCGGCCGGTGAAGTCGCCCTGGCCGTGATCGCCAACCGCGAGCTGGTCGATCGCTTCTCCATCCGGCGGGCCTCGCTTCACGCCATCCGGGCCAGCCGCGAACGCGCCTATCTGGTTAGCCCCTACTTCATGCCCGACATTGGCTTCATCAACGGGCTGGCGCGCGCGGTGGCCCGCGGCGTGGACGTGCGCGTGCTCGTGCCGGTTGCCAGCGACAGCCTCGTGGCCGATTTGGCCTCGCGAGCCAGCTTTGCGCGCCTGCTAAGGGCTGGCATCCGGCTCTTCCAACACAACCCGGTGGCCCACAGCAAGGCCCTCCTGGTGGACCGCGAGTTCGTGTCCATCGGCAGCTACAACTTCGACCACCGGTCCCTGGTCTACAATCTGGAACTAGTCGTCAATGTGCTCGATCGCAAATGCAACGAGGCGCTGGCAGCCGCGTTGCAAGAGGACATGGCCGCCGGGACCGAAATCCGGTGGGAAGACTTCCGCCGGCGCCCCTTGCTTGAGCGCATCCTGGAACGGCTGGCGTATGGGTTACGCCACTGGCTCTAGTCAGCAAAATCGGCGATCACCGGCGCATGATCCGACGGCGTCTGGCCCTTGCGTGCTTCGCGATCGATGACAACTGATCGACAGCGCGCCGCCAACCCCTGCGTGCACAGGATGTGGTCGATGCGCAAACCCCGGTTCTTGGGGAAGCTGAGCTGGCGATAGTCCCACCAGGTGTACTGGCCTTCATCAGGATTGATCTGGCGGAACACGTCCACCAGGCCCCAGCGCCTCACCTCGGCCAGGGCGGCCCGTTCATCGGGATGGCACATCACCTGGTCGCGCCAGGCTTCCGGGTCGTGCACGTCCCGATCCTCTGGTGCGACATTGATGTCCCCGCAAAAAGCCAGGGGCGCTCTGGCATCGGCGTGCTCCGCCAGCCAGGTGCGCCAGCGCTGCAGCCAACCTAGCTTGTAGGTGAACTTGTCGGTCCCCACTGCCTGTCCGTTGGGCACATAGAGACTGCCCACCCGAACCGCGCCCACGCGCACCACGAGGAAGCGAGCCTGCGCATCCTCGATGCCATCGCCAAAGCCGCGCACGATGTCGTCGACCGGCTGGCGCGCCAGCACGGCCACGCCGTTGTAAGTCTTCTGGCCATGAACCGCCACGTGATAGCCCAGTGACTCCAGTTCCAGCGCGGGAAAGGCATTGTCCTCGACCTTGGTTTCCTGCAGGCAGAGCACGTCAGGTGCCTGCGCGGCCAGCCACGCGCGCAGCCGTTCCATGCGCGCGCGAATCGAGTTGACGTTCCAGGTAGCGATCTTCATGCTCAACCTGGGATAGCAAGAAAAGGGAGCACCGTGAAGATCTACACCGGATGTGATCATGCAGGGTTCGCCCTGCGCAACAAGTTGGTCGATCGGATGCGCAACCAGGGCCACGAGGTGGTGGACTTTGGCACCAACTCGGAAGCCGCGTGCGACTACCCCGAGTATGCTGCCCTGGTAGCCAGCGCCGTGCGCAGCGATGTGGGCTCGGTGGGGGTGCTGGTGTGTGCCACCGGGCACGGCACCGCCATTGCGGCGGGAAAGGTGCGTGGCATTCGTGCCTTTGCCCCCACCAGCGTCGAGGCCGCGCGCCTTTCACGCTTCGACAACAACACCAACGTCCTGTGTTTGGGCGGTCGCATCCTGGCGGAAAGCGATGTCTTCGAGATCGTCGACACCTGGCTGTCCACCGGCTTTGCCGGCGGCCGCCATGGTCGCCGCATCGCCAAGATCGCGGCCATGGAAACCACCGCAGCCCTCAACTTTCTCGTCGAGAGTGAGTACCTACGTTTGGCCGCCAAGGGCATTCCCGCGAGCATCTGGGCCAAGGACGCCGCCGCTTTTGCACCTGCTGGCAGTGCGCGTGAGGGCGTCAGCGACAACCTCGGCTGGCTCAACGCCCCCAACGACATGGAAGGTGAACTGGCCAGTATCGCTGCCTTTGCGGAGCAGGTGCGCAAGGCTGGATTCCGGCGTGCCGTGCTGCTGGGCATGGGGGGTAGCGCGCTTCCCGCCGAGGTGTTGGCGCGGGTGTTTGGGCCGGCCGCAGGCTGGCTCAACGTGTTTGTGCTCGACTGCACCGATCCAGCGGCAGTGGCTGCGGTCGAGACCTCGATTGACCTCGATCGCACCCTGTTCGTGGTTGCTTCCAAGTCCGGCAGCACCCCCGAAGTGTGTGCCCTCGAGCGATATTTCTGGGCCAAACTGCTGCAGCGCTGGACGGGCAATGCGAGCCAGGCCGGGCAGCACTTCGTGGCCATCACTGATGCCGGGACCGATCTCGACAAGCGAGCCTCGGCCAACCACTACCGTCGCGTGTTCAACAACCAACCCGACATCAGCAGCCGCTTCTCCGCGCTCGCCAACTTTGGACTGGTCCCGGCGGCGCTCATGGGCATCGACGTCAGCCGCCTGGTGGCACGCGCCAAGGCGATGGCTGTCGCCTGTCGGGAAGCAATCCCGACGCAGAATCCTGGCGTGAGCTTGGGGACTCTCACGGGTGCGCTGGCCACGATTGGCCGCGACAAGCTAACCTTGTTTCTCTCGCCTGATCTGGCGCCTCTCGGTGCGTGGATCGAGCAGCTGGGCGCGGGCGCGACTGGCAAGCAAGGACGCGGCATCGTTCCTGTGGAGGGCGAGCCCCCAGGCGCACCATCAGTCTACCGTCCCGACCGCCTGTTTGTTGTAATGAGGTTGCGCGGCGGAGCGCCACCTGCCGCAGCCGAACAACTGGAAGCCATCACCACCGCCGGGCATCCCGTCTATGAGATCGAGTTGGGCGACAAATACGATCTCGGCGCCGAATTCTTTCGCTGGGAGTTTGCCGCCGCCGTGGCGGCCAGCCTGCTGGAAGTCAATCCCTTTGATGAACCGGAGACGGTCGAGGCCAGACAATCCACGACTCGCCTGCTCGATGGCTATCGACAGACTGGCCAACTTCCCAACCCGCCGGGCGTGGTGACCCCGGCCGACCCAGTCATCGCCAAGCACCTGGCTGCGGCCAAGCCCGGCGACTATCTCACGATCGCTGCGCTTTTCCAGCCCACGCCCGAGCGTGATGGTTTGCTGGGCGCCATCCGGACGCTTTGCCGCGACCGACTTCGCCTGGCGACCATCGTTGGCTACGGGCCGCGCTGCCTGCACATTGCCGGGCAACTCCACAACGGTGGCCCGGGCACCGGCATCTTCCTGCAACTTCACGCCTCGGTGACGGCCGACTTGCCGGTTCCCGACGAGCCATTTACCTTCGGCGTCCTGCGCGACGCCCAGGGGTTGGGCGATCTGGAAGCGCTGCAAGCCCGCGGCCGCCGTGTCCTGCGGGTTGACTGCGGACCTGATCCCGACGCCGGGCTGGCCACCCTACTGGAAACGCTCAGCGCCCTCGGCCAGTAGCACGCTGCCCGGCCATGGTCCCCATCATAGACTCGCACTGCCACCTGGATTTCGACGACTTCGCCCAAGACCTGCCCGCGGTGCTGCAGCGGGCCCGCCAGGCCGGCCTGCAGGCCATGATCTGCATCGGTTCAGGTTCGGATTTGGCAACCGCCGAACGAGCCGCCAGCCTGGCCGCGCGCGAGCCGGACATTTTCGCGGCGGTCGGAATCCATCCCCACGATGCAATCAAGATCGAGGATGACTGGTGGCCGCTGCTCGACAAGCTGGCGCGCAGCCCACGCGTGGTGGGCGTGGGCGAAACCGGACTCGACTACTTCTATCACCACTCGCCACGCGCCAAGCAGGCCGAGGTTTTCCGGCGGTTTTTGGCGCTCAGTCGCGCAACCCACCGGCCTTTCATCTGCCACGTGCGCGACGCCCACGAGGATGCGCTCGCCATATTGCGATCGGAGCCGCTCGCTGAAGCCGGCGGCGTCGTGCATTGCTTTTCGGGCAATTTGGACCATGCGCGCGGCTACCTGGATCTCGGGCTTGACTTGTCCTTCTCGGGAATCTTGACCTTCAAGAACACCGACGAGATCCGCCGCGTGGCTGCCTTTGCGCCCTTGCAGTCGATCCTGGTGGAGACCGACGCACCCTATCTGGCGCCGATGCCCCATCGCGGAAAACGCAACGAGCCCAGCTTCGTGGTGAAGACCTTGGAGGCGCTGGCCCTCGTTCGCGGAATCGAATTCTCGCAAGCGGCTGAGGCCACCACGGAAAACGCACAAAGGCGGTTCGCGCTGCCGGACATCGCGGCCGCAGCGGGCGGGAACATCCTGGCACCGGAGACTCCGAGGTAGGGGACGGAGACGGGGAAGGAGACCGGGACCGTCTCCGCCTCCTTCCCCGCCCCGGCCCCCTGAATCCCAGACTGTCACGGATGCGGTTGACCGCTTGGGCGCGGGGACCGATACTTGCCTAGCCGTGGCAACCAACGATCCATCGCTCCCTCTGGTGCGAATCTACTTGCGCTACCCTGATGTGGACGCGTTCGTGCTGCGCTTTGCGCCCAACGTGACCAGGGGCGGTGTCTTCTTGGCCAGCCGCAAACCTCGGCCGGTCGGCGAGGTCGTCCGTTTCGAGATCTCGCTCGCGCAGGGACCTCCCCTGCTGTGGGGTACCGGACGGGTAACCTGGGTGCGCGAGTTCAATCCCGCGGAGCCACACCGAGCCCATGGGATGGGCGTGCAGTTCACTTTCGTGGACCCCGAGTGCCGATCACTTCTCGATCGCCTGCTGGCGGCAAAGAGCGCCGCCCGACCTACGCCGGTCAGCGGCGTGCCCATCATCGTGCCCCGGCAGCCCAGCGGAGCATCGGCCGCTGTGCGCGAGTCAGCTGCCTCACCCAGCCCAGATGACCGCGACGAATGGGCGGACGACGCATCGGTGCGACGGGCATCGGATCGCGCCCGCATGCTGGCAGGCGGAGCCGACGAGCTGGAATCCCTTCTGCAACGCGCGCCCGATGAGCCCACGACGCTGGAGCAAGCCCTGGCCGAGCTGCCCCGCATGCTGTCGAACCGGCGCACGACCGCGGCCATGAGCACGGTGGACGACAAGAGTGGGAGCAAAGACGGAGCTACCTAGCAAACCAGCATATTGTGAACCGTGGATCGAAGTTACCTATTTCACACAGGGGGCACAGAGGCCACAGAGCCGGACGAGACGAGAAAGGGTTAGATCCAGCGCATTCCGAATTCCTTCTTCTCATCCGATCTCTGAGTTTTCTGCGCCTCTGTGTGGAAGAGGTAACCAGCATTGGATCGCGCTCCGCGAGATCCTGGCTAGTTACCGGATTCCTCGCAACCGCGCCAGGATCCGCCTTGGCAATTCCCACAGCTCGTCCGCGCCGGGCAGCCGCAGCAGAGTCAGGCTCAAACCGTAGCTGACGAATCCGGCGCCGATGGTGGCGAAGAGCAGCAACGCGTGCGCCAGGCGGCGCGTCCCCCGAGGCCACGCTATGCCAGCGCGAGTGAGGAGCCAGGAACTCGCCCACCAGGCCGCGGCCGCCACCGCGGCCAGCACGACACTGCAGAGAATCAGCCGGGCCACCTCGTGCCAGCGGCCCGGTCGCGGCGCGCGGCCGATAGCTGGACCGAAGCAAAGCCGCAAGATTGACAGGTTGGCCAAGGCGCCAATGGTTGTGCCCAGGGCCAGCCCAGTTGCCCCCAAACGACGGTAGGTCAGCCCGTTGAACAGGAGGTTGACCACCACCGCAACCATCGAGGCCATCATCGGAATGCGGGGCCGGTCCACGGTAAAGAAGGCCGGCGACAGGACCTTCACCAGGCTGTAGGGCAGCACGCCCAGCATATAGGCCTGCACGATGGGCACCGTGGCCGCAGTGTTGGCCGCCGAGAACTTGCCGCCTTGGAAGAGCAACTCGACCACCGGCCTGGCCAGAACGATGAGCCCCACCGCGCTGGGCAGGGCCAGCAGCCACACGCCACGCGCGCCCTCGGCCACGCGCGCCTGCAGGGCCTCGCGATCGCCGCGAGCCGCCTCCTGCGAGGCGCGCGCCGTGGTCACGGTGGCCAGGGCCACGCCAAAAAGCCCTACTGGCAGGTAGAACAAGCGGAAGGCATTCTGCAAGTAGGTGAGCGGGCCTTGGCCCAAGGCCGCCGCAAACTGCGTGTTGACGAAGATGTTGATCTGCACTGCGGCCAGGCCGACCGTCGCCGGCCCCATCAGGCGCACGATTCGGATCAGGTNNACCGCCTGCACCAGTCCCGAGGCAGTGGTCCCTGCACTCCAAACGATCATGCCGGTGCGATCCGACGGGTGCACGATGATCAGGACTACGCCGCACAGGATGCTGGTCACATTGAACATGGCCGGCGCAAAAGCCGGGGCCGTGTAGTGGTGCTGCGCGTTCAGCATTCCCATCCAAACCGCGCTGACGCTGACCAAGGCCAGGATGGGCATCATGATCTGCGTGAATAGACCGCCCAAGGCGACTTGGGCGGCGTTGCCGCCAAAGCCGCGCGAGATGAGCGACACCAACTCGTCGGAAAAGGCCATTCCAGCCAAGGTCAGACCGCCGGTCAGCGCGAGCACAGCACCCAGAACCAGATTGCCGAGCCTGAAGGCGCGCTCGCGCCCGCCCTGGTTGAGCGCATCGGCAAAGGTCGGGACAAACGCGCTCGACAGCGCGCCCTCGGCAAACAGGTCGCGCAGCAGATTGGGGATGCGGAAAGCCGCGACATAGGCGTCGGTCAGCCCGCTGACCCCAAAAACGCGTGCAAAAATGGCATCGCGTACCACGCCCAGCACGCGCGACACGAGGATTGCCACGCTGACATTGGCGGAAGAACGAAGGGCGCTGGGCACTGTACCCGACGTTAGCCGTCCCCGGGGCCAACGTCCATTTCGTTGGGTTGCCCGGGCGACCGCAGGTCGCCACTACGGTCGTCGGCCGGTACGCAACGAGAGCGGGGTGGTGTCCGCGTCCTTCGCGTCCACCACCAGGGCCAGGCCGAGTTGCTCACGCAATTCGAGGTGCTGGGTGGTCACGCTCCAGCGCGCGAGCCCGAGGATGGCCTCCTCGGGTCGTGTGCCGCGCGCCCGCGCCTCCTTTACCAGCTCGCGCGCCGCTGCCACCACGTCGCCGCAGGCGACCAACCCAGCCCGGTTGGCATTCTCTTCGGCAGCAGCGGCCCATGCATGAAGGTCGATGGAAGCTGGATCGCTTATCAACTGCTCCACTGCCGAGTGCATGGATATCAACTGCGATTGCGGCAACACCTTGTGCAAGAAAGCGACGTACTTGCGCACCGCGAGCGGGTCCGTGTCTGGCAAATCGAACTCGGGCCGCAGCAGCTTGATCGCCGCCGCCAGGATGACCTGCAGTTCGCTCAGCGTCGGCACCACCTGCGGCCACAGCAAGAAATGGTCGGCGCGCAGACCCACCAATTTCTTTGCCAGCCGAAAAGCCAACTCGCGGTCGGTGCGGCCCGACACCAATCCTCGCCCGAGCACGAATGCCGGAAGTACCTGCTTGCCTTCCAGTAGGATCACAAGGTCGATCTCGTCGGGGGCGGTCGGGGGAACGTAGACCGCAGGCAAGGCCACGCCGATCAGTCGGCTGACGTATACCAAGATCTGTGACACCGAGGAGTTGTCCCTGGTCAGATCTACGCGCTGGCTGAGGTCGAGCCCGCAGGCTTGCGGCTCCTTGGCCCGCGACATAGTGACGCCCGCGCTGACCGTGGCCAGCACTTGGGAGATGCGCCGGTCTTGCTGTGGGCTGCACACCCAGCCCTGCCACAGGCCCTCGTTCAGCCCAGCTTTGGCCAAGGGCACGCCCGGCAAGGCGTGTTGTCCGTAGAATTCCTTCTCCTGGGCATTGGCCTTCATCAGGGCGGAAAGCGCGGCGCAGGCACAGAAGGCGCGGTCGTAGTGCCGATGGTCGCTGTACAGTCGGGCCAAGGCCCGGATCTGCTTGGCAGCTCCCTCGGCATCGCTGGCTGCCGCTAGAAGGTGTTCCCGCGTCTTGACCGCCTCGGCGAATCCCCCCGCTCCTTGGGCTTCGTACACCTCGACCAATGCCTCGCGCTGCTTGTTGTCGTCCGGGGCCAGCGACACGCACACCTCATACGCTGCCGCCGCTGTCGCCAGGTCAGCCTGGCGAACCCGGGAAATCTCGGCCAGACCGCGCCACAAGCCAAGCAACCACGGTCGCTGGTGCTCCGGCGGAGAAGCGCCCAGACGCTTGATCATATGCCGGTAGGCACGCGCAAGCTCAGGCCACTCCTGCCGGCTGGTGAGGATGCGCTCGATGCGCTCGAAGCTGCGGCGATCCTCCGGTTCCTGATCAAGCGCCCGATTGTAGAGCTCGACCGCCTCGACCGGGGATTCCAGCTCGTAGTTCAAAATATTAGCCATGGCGACCAGGTAGCGCGCCTTGTCCTTGCCCGACTCGGTCTTGGCAAGCTGGTCCAGCACATCCACCGCAGGCACCCACTCCTGCACCAGGGTGTAGATCTCCATCAGCTCGTGCAGCGTCTCGGGGTCATGGGGGCGCAGCGCCAGAGCTTGCTCGAAGGTCTGCTGCGCAGCTTTCTGGTCGTTCAATTCCTCGCGTTGCAGGCGGCCGATGCGGCACAGAATATCGAAGCGTTCGTCGGGCGACGTGGCACCCGCGAGCAGCACTCGATGCTGCTCGATGAGGGCGGCAGCGTCGGCTGGTCCCCGCCCTTCCATCTGGGAGTTGGCATCAGCCAGCGCCTCGCGCAGGTCTGGCAGATTGGGCGCCAACTCGAGCGCCTTCATGAACGCACCGGCAGCCGCGCTGGCATCCCCCAGCGCCATGTGGGCTTGGCCAAGAGCCATGAGGTGCTCAGCACGATCGGCGGCGGTTAGCTTGGCTTCATCCTGGGCGAGGACCAGGGGCACCGTGGTGCGGACGTCCTGCCACCATTCTTGCGCCTCGGCGAGCTGCGACCAACAAAGCAGCGTCGGCAAGTAGCCAGACTCAGCCGCGTAGGCGCGCCGGTAGTTGACCCGCGCCCGTTCCACGTCGCCGGTCATCTGGGCTGACCAGCCCGCCCGTTGCCAAAGCCGTGCCCGGGGTTCCATGCTCTGTTCGGCTGCCTCGGCCAATGACTCGAGTAAAGGCAATGCGGCAGCCCAATCCTTGCGACCCCACTCGATCTCGGCCATCACCGCCGTAGCTTGCGGATGACCCGGGGAAAGATCGAGCACGCGGCGGTACTGCTCGGTGGCGCCATCCAGATCGTTGAGCCGGTTGCGATAGATCTCCGCAGCGTCGAAAGCAAACTGAACCCGCGCCAGAGCATCGGAGGTGTTGGCTGACGCGGACGCGAGATAGGCCGCCGCGCGTGACCAATCGCCGCGCTGACCATGCAGCGCCACCAGCGCGCGCAAGGCCGCGGGGTTGGCGGGATCAGCCGCCATGGCCGCTTCCAGCGACTGTTCGGCCGCCGCCGAATCGTCGAGACTGTGCTGATACCAACCCGCCATGGCCACCAGCATGTCGGCGCGCTTGGATTCCGGCGCCATCTCGGCCACCAGGCCGTTGCATTCGGCCAGCAAGTCCTGCCAGCGGTTGTGCGTGGCGGCCATGCGCGCCAGACCAGTGGCCAGCTCCTGATTCGATGGATCTTCCTGAAACGCAGCCAGAAACGTGATGAATGCTCGGTCTGGGTCGGCCAGATTGGTCTCGAAAATCTGTGCGGCGCGCATCAGGTAGCGCGCTCGGCCGGCAGCGTGATCGACTTTCTCGGTGCGCTCAATCAGCAGGCCGGCCAGGTCCTCCCAGCGCTCCTCGCGCACATAGCTCTGCTCGAGCCGATGGAATTCGTCGGCCCGTTCTTCGTCATCTGGCATTTCATCATCGAGCGCGTCGCTGCGCATGTCGCCTCCCTGCGAAACTCGACCAAGCCAGCCCCGAGAAATAGTGGCGAAAGACTAGTCGCGCCGGTGGGCAAGGTCAAACACATGTTCTTCTCGCGCGCTCCCCCGCCTAGCTGTGTCACAATTACCATTGCGAAGGAGCAAAGCATGGAAACTGTCCTCGTGGGAGTCCTTGTCCTTGCCGGCATCTCTCTGCTGACCGGAGTGCGCGTGCTGCGCGAGTACGAGCGTGGCGTGGTTTTTCGCCTGGGACGTGCCCGCAAGAGCTTGGCCGGCCCGGGCCTGGTCATGCTGCTGCCCTTTGGCATCGACCGGGCGCGCATCGTGGATACCCGAATCCAGGCCATCCAGATTCCGCCCCAGGAGGTCATCACCCGCGACAACATTTCGATCGTCGTCAGCGCGGTGGTCTACGCCAATGTCGCCTCGCCCCGCCACGCCATCCTGGAGGTAGAGGAGTTCTTGCCTGCCACCTTGCAGCTTGCAGCTACCACTCTGCGCGCCGTGGTTGGCAAGCTGGAGCTGGACGACATTCTTTCCAACCGGGAAGGCATCAACTCCGAAGTGCGAAATATCCTCGACACCCGCACCGAGCAATGGGGGGTTGAGATCACGGCCGTGGAGCTTAAGGATATCGAGCTGCCCCAGGAGATGAAGCGAGCCATGGCCCGCCAGGCCGAAGCCGAGCGGGAACGCCGCGCGAAAGTCATTGCCGCTGGCGGCGAGGTGCAAGCCGCCGCTCAACTTGCCGAGGCCGCGCGCATGATCGCGTCCACGCCAGGCGCGTTGCAACTGCGGCTCTACCAGACGCTAGTGGAAGTTTCCGCCGAGGCGCGTTCAACCATCGTGTTTCCCGTGCCCATCGACATGGGAGGAACGAGCAACGCTGCGGGGCTGACCCAGGCCCAGATTCAAACCATGATGCAAAGTGCGGTCGCGCTGGCCTCCTCCCAGGAAAATCTCCGGCTCGCCGAGGTAGACGCCGAGAAGACCGGCAAGCTGCCCGGCCGGTGATCTCCCACCGTGCCCGCCCCTCTGCGCTCTCAGCCGTATTCTGTGCGCCTATTTGATACCGAGATTCCTCCGAATTCGGCCCGCGGGTTCCTCGAAGTCCGGCACAAAACCCCGCCCGGTGACAAGCTCATAAAGCGCGATGTAGCGGCGGGCCGCCTCACAACGAACCTCGTCGGAAAGCGGGGGCGGCGGGCCGTCACCCCGGTAGCCCTGATCGGCCAGCACCCGACGCAGATACTCCTTGTCCAGCCCGCGCGGCTCGTCGCCCCGCTCGAAGCGCACCTGGTAGTCGTCAGCATACCAGTAGCGTGAACTGTCGGGGGTGTGGACCTCGTCGATGAAGCAAAGGCCGCCGTCAACCCGCCGGCCGATCTCGTACTTGGTGTCGACCAGGATGAGACCACGCTGGGCCGCGAGACTCTGGCCAAAGGCGAAGATGCGCGCGCACATCTCGGCCGCGCGGTCGAAATCGTCGGCTGACAACGTGCCGGCCGCCAGAATCTCCTCGCGCGACACCGACTGGTCGTGGCCACCCTTGGCCGCCTTGGTGGAGGGCGTGAGGATGGGCTTGTCCAGCTTCTGGTTCTTGCGCATGCCATCGGGCAGCTTGTGGCCACAGAAGAGGCGACCGCCCCGTTCATAGTGGTGCCAGATCGATGTGGTAGTAACGCCCGTCAGATAGGCGCGCATGACGAACTCCACCGGCAAGAGCTCGCACTCGGCGGCTACCATGACGGTCGGGTCAGGCACCGAAAGCACGTGATTGGACGCCATCTGCTTGGTGGCGTCGAACCAATAGGCTGCGATCTGGTTCAGTACCTGGCCCTTGAACGGGATGGTGCCTAGCACCACGTCAAACGCACTGATCCGGTCGGTCACCACAATGGTGCGCTGGCCATTCTTGCTGTAGCAGTCACGAACCTTGCCGACGTACTTGCTGCCCAACTCGGGGAAATCGGTCTTCTCCAGGGTCTTGGCCAGCTGTGCGCGAATAAGCTCATTGGAAACCATGGCGTGCCTCCCTCGGCTGTCAGTCGTCTAGGTCTCGCAGCGCTCGATCAATGATGACGCCGCCCCAACGCAAGTGGTGATTGATATCGAACGCCTCATCCAAGTCGGTGGCGGTCAAATGCGCGGCGATCTGCGGATCGGTGCCCACCCGCTCGCGGAAGCTGGGCGAGGATCCCGCCGGTTGCCCGAGCGCAGCCGAAGCGGCCAGGGCATGTTTCTGCACCAACTCGTAGGCCGTCTGGCGTGCCAAGCCCTTGCGCACGAGAGCAAGCATCACGCCTTCGCTGAAAAAGAGCCCGCCAGTCAGCTCCAGGTTGTGGTGCATGCGTTCTTGGTTGACCACCAGGCCGTCGATCAACCCGGCCGCTCTGCGCACCATGAAATCTGCGATGCCCGTGGCATCCGGGCCGATCACCCGCTCCACCGAAGAATGCGAAATGTCGCGCTCGTGC
>PMJE01000373.1 GCA_003157315.1 Myxococcales bacterium
CGTGATTCGGGTTTGGGCCCAGGGTTACGAGCCGAGGACCATCTCCTTCGGACCTGGCGACGTGCCCCCAGCCCAGATCCGCCTCGACCTGCTGCCGAAACCGACCGCGAGTGGAAAGCGGCCGAAAATGGGAAGCTCCCAGCCGCCTGCCAAGACGACACCCGTGGTAGAGCCGCCCGCCGAGGCTCGCAAGGGTCCAAAACGCGGCGTGAACGATGCCTTTATCATAGAATGATCTCCCCATGAGAACCCCAACAGCAACTCATCTACTCGTTCCCATCATCCTGCTCGCCTGGAGCAGCAACGCCGCCGCGGGCCGCAAAAACTCCGAGTCGAGCGACACCGGCAGCGAAAACGCGTCGATCCGGAAAGGGCTCGAGCTGCGCCAGAAGGGTCAGGACGAGGAGGCGCTGAAG
The DNA here is from genome assembly GCA_003157315.1 of Myxococcales bacterium. The sequence goes on from PMJE01000373.1 coordinate 417, forward strand.
GAGTTCCGCCACGCGTATGAACTATCCAAGAGTTCTCGTGCATTGGCCCAGATCGCGCTGGCCGAGCAGGCGCTGGGCCGCTGGATGGAGGCTGAAAGCCATCTGACCGAGGCGCTCACCCACACCGAGGAGAGTTGGATCGGTCGCAACAAGAAGCATCTCGACCAAGCCTTGAACGACATCCAAGGACACCTTGGATCGCTTGAACTATCGGGAGAGACCAAGGAGGGGACAGTGAAGGTGGATGGCGTGCAGGTCGCGACTTTGCCATTGAAGGCGCCGCTGCGCGTGCCGGCCGGGAGCATTGCCCTGGAGGTGGAGGCGCCTGGTTTCCTGCCGATTGGCCGAACTGTCGTGGTGCCCGCGCGCGGATTGGCGCGAGAACCCCTGGTTTTCGTCGCGGTCGCGGCCACCAGGCCGTGGCCTCCGGAGAATCCAGCTGGTGCGGCCGGTATCGTCACCTCACAAGCGGAAAAGCCTTTGGCAAGGCCCACCACTTGGGGGACGGGACGGACCGTCGGTGTGATTGTCGGTGTGGCCGCACTTGGCTCGCTAGGCATTGGTATCGCCTACCACTTGCAACACGAAAGCCGAGCCAAGTCGTACAATAGCCATGGTTGCACCCCAGCCAGCGGCCTGCCGCCCAGTGATTGCCAATCCCTCTATAGCGGCGTCAATTCCGCCGAGTACATCGCAATCGCNNGGACCGAGCGCCCCGGCAGACAAGGTGGCGGCCGCCGACACCGGCTTCCGCTTCCAGTGCGGCCCGACAGTCGGCTTGGGCGTAATCTGCGCCGGCAGGTTCTAACCGACTCTGCTCGGGCCTCCGCCATGTTTCGGCTGGGGCGAGCAAGGCGCCGCCAACCGACCGAGAGACAGCAGATGGGTGTCGCCTATACCGCCCGGACACTGTTACGGGCACTTGTTGCTGTAGTTGCAGTAGCCGGTCGAGCACTCACTATCGAGCACTCCAGTGCAGAGCTGGCCCGAGGACGTTTGCGGGCAGACCCCGCCGGTGCATGTCCCGTAGGCGCAATCCCCGGAATTGATGCAAGGCCATTGGCCGGCCATCTTGCACTGACCGCTCACACAAATCTGTCCCGCGGACGGGCACTGTGCCCCTGTTCCGCAATGACAGTGGTGATCGGCGCCGCAATCAGGGGCGTTGGACGGGCAGGTCTGCGTGGGACAATACACCGAGCCATCGGCGTTGCAGGATTGAGCGGCCGAATTGCAGGCGACGCAGCCAGGGGTACCAACCGCCAGCTGACAGTTCGGTGCCGTAATCGGACAGGTGTAGTCAGTGATACATACTTTGCATGTGGGTGTCGGATTGACGAAGCTACCAGTGCAGGCGCCGTTGGTGCACTGGGTTGCGTCCGCGCACGTCGCTCCATTCTTCGCGGTGCAAGCACCGGCGGCGCAAAAGAAGTATTGTGAGCAATCCGACTCTACGAAGCATGAGGTCTTGCAGTTAACCGCATCTTGGCAGGTCAATCCCGGCGCACCCTGCGGAGCGCCGCACGTCGTCGGTGTGCTCACGTTGTCAACCAAGCAGCCAGCCGCGCCCGCGGCAGTTCCGTTGCATTTCTTGTTGCGGCGGAGCGATGTCGAGGCCCGCTGGCCCGCGATGATGCTCGGATCGTCGGTGCAGACGGTGCCACCACCGCAAGCAGTGCCGCTCGGGCTGGCCTGGCAGTCCCCGGAGCCGTTGCAGCCGCCGTACATGCAGTTGGATGAATCCGCCGGGCAGGCTGCATCGGAGGTGCCCGCGGCCACGGCGCTGCAGGTTCCCGCGCCGTTCAGGTTGCACGCGTGGCACTTCCCGCACGACGAGGAAGTGCAACACACGCCGTTCGTGCAATAGAGCCCGGCGTTGCATTCGCTGGTTTGCGCGCACGATGCGCCAGGGCCCTTCGTGGTAGCGCAAGCAGTTGACGAACTGCAAGCTCCGGACGAACACGTGATTGCCTGACCGGCATTGCATTGGCCGCCTGAAGTGCAGGTTGGCGCAGGAGTAAAGGACCCCGCCCCCACACACGACGCGGACCCGCAAGTGGCCCCAGTCGTTATCGCGCAAGCACCCGCGCCGTTGCAGGTTCCGTTCTGGCAACTGGCGGCACTGGTTCCACAGGTGGAGTCGGCCACACCAGCGTTCTTGGGCGTGCATGCGGAACCGTCGGTCTTGCATGCCTGGCAACCAGCGGAACAGGCACTCGAACAACAGATCTTCGACGTTCCCGCCGGGTTGTCCACGCAGAATCCGCTGTCGCAGTCGGCTGTGGAGGTACAGGCAGAGCCGGGCAGCTTCTTCGTCGTGCTACAGACGGTACCGTCACACACGTAGGGGGCGCAGGACTGGTTGGTGCCCGAAACACAGGCGCCTGCGCTGTCGCATGCCTTTGGGGTCAGGGTCGATCCCGTGCATGTGGATCCGCAGCTGGTGGACGACGTCGGATAGGAACAGGTTGCGCTGGTGCCACTGCATTTGCCGGCACAGGTCGTGTCCGAGGCAACGCAGGGTGCGTGACCAGGGTGCGGCGTCGCGTTCAAGCCCAGGGTTGTGCAGGTGCCAGGGGTGACGTCACAGGCTTGACAGGATCCGGAGCAAGCGCTGTTGCAGCAGAAGCCATCGACACAGGGTAGCCCGCCCGCACAATCAGAGTTGGCTTTACAGGTTTGCCCCTGCGTGGCTTTGCACGCGCCGGTAGAGTCGCACGTGCCAGTGCATCCGGTTGGATCATTCTGGCTCTTGACCGCTGTGCAGACACCGCCGGCGCTGCAGGTCAGGCAAGCACCCGCACAGTCACTGCGCTTGGTGCATCCAACACACTGATTGGTGGCCGTGTCGCAGGTGCGAGCTGAGCCTGTGCAGTACGAGTCCGCTGTGCACGCTGCGCACAGGCCACTGCTGGCGACACAGGCAGGGCCTGCCCGACCCACGCAGTCCGTGTCGCTGCTGCATTTTGCGCAACGATTGCCGAGGCAGAGAGGGGTCGCCGCCGAACATTCATTGTCCACGCTACATGTGCCGGAAGCGTCGACAATCCGTACATCGGGGGCGGCATCGGGTGCGCCGCTGCTGCCGCCACTGCCAGCGCTTCCCCCACTGCCAGCGCTTCCACCCCCGACACCGGTACTGCCAGCGCTTCCACCCCCGACGCCGGTACTGCCAGCGCTTCCACCCCCGACGCCGGTACTGCCAGCGCTTGCGTCGCTTCCAACCACGCCGCCGCTGCCAGTACTTCCACCCAGGCCACCGCCACTGCCAGCGCTTGCGTCGTTTCCAACCGCGCCGCCGCTGCTTCCGGCGCTTGCGTCGTTTCCACCGCCACCGCCGCTCCCTCCAGCTCCGCCGGTTCCACCGCCCGAAGCCGGGACGTCAGCTGCGCTGGCCACGTCCGTCGCAATCTTGCCGTCGCCGGAAAGGCCTGCCGCGTCTCCACCCGCCCCACCTCCACCACCGTCACGACCGCCTGAAGCGAGCGCGCCGCTTGCACCGCCAGCAGCGGCATCGCCGAGAAAACCCGCTTTCGGTGGCGAGACGCTGGTGCATCCGAGTCCGCCAGATATGAGGACTCCGACGATGAGAAGGATTTTTCGGGACTGTGTGAAATGTCGCAGAGATGCAAAGTACATATATCTTTTCAGATTAGCACATCCAGCCCGTGGCGGGCACCGCCTGACACGCGCGACTATGGCCAACGAGAAGCATTCGGCCATGCCTCAGCTCCTCGGCCAGCGGCCAGGCTTCGATGTGAGAACCTGGCACCTCCTCAGAAACCTATGGGCGGCTGCGCTTCCCTGTGTGCATACACAAACCGAAGAACCAGCACACCCGCTACAAGCAAAACAGCGGCACCGTACTGTCCTGGCGTGAACTGAAAATAGCGGACGTCGGCGATGCGGAGAAAATCGAGCATGAAGCGCACCGGCGCGTAGACCACGGGGAGCAGGCCCACGAAAAATCCCGGTGCACGGGTGCGACGCTGGCCGAGCCAGAGAAAGAGCAGCGCCACCGGCAGGATGTAGAGCGCCTCATCTAGCCCCAGATTGTGGCGGACAACGCCGTCGGCGTAGCGCTGGGCGAGGAAAAAGCTGGTGGCTGAACCGGGATGGTCGAAGGCGAGAAAACAACCGATGCGACCAAAGAACCATGCGGTGGGGAATGCGTAGAAGGCCAGATCCAGATACGACCACTTCTGCTTGCCCAGGCGTTCGCGGCGCAGGAAAAGCGCGGCTCCCACGATCGCACCCAAGAACCCGCCGAACGAACTCAGGCTCTCCCAGAAACGGAGGAGACTCCAAGGATCCGCCAGCGTTTCACGGGGATAGTAGACCAGCCGATCGACTAGATGTGCGCCAGCGAATCCGCCCAGCAGGATCCAGAGAGTCAGCCGTTCAGCCGTGATCGGGTCCATGCCCCAGGCTGCGGCTCGGCGCCGAATCAGGTACATCCCGCTCAAAATTCCCACCGCCACCAGCACGCCAAATGAGTGAATGGTGACAGGGCCGAGCGAGAGGCTGGGCTGCTCGAAATAGGGGATCATGGCCTCTTCCCGTCCACGGCATTTACATAAAACCTGCGCGTCCATTCGGCCATGGCGATGCCGGCAGCCACGGTGACCGGGAACGAGTTGTTGATGCCATACATGGGAATGGCGACGATGTCATCGACCTGGGCGAGAAGTTCCTCGGACACGCCACTGGTCTCGCTGCCAAACACCATCACACACTCCTCGGGAAGGGTAGCCCGCCACAGGTCTACGCGGGCGTGCTCACGTTCAAAGGCGATGAGCGGCAGCTTGCGCTCGCGCGCCCACACCACCAGCGCCTGCTCGTCAGGAAGCTTGACCAGGTTCTCGTAGCGTTGCATGCCCATGGCCGCGCGCTCGTAGTAGGGTTCATCTCCCACCAGCAAGATTTCTTTGACCAAGAACGAATGGGCCACCCGAATGATGGCGCCCACATTGAAGGGATTGCGAAAACGCAGGATCGCGATGCGCAGGGGACGGCGCAAGGTCTCCAGGCTGGCCCTGACCTCGTCGAGCGGGAGTTCAAACCCAGGAACTTTGGCCACAGTGGCGCAAGGCTAGCACCCCGCCGCGCCGGAGAAGGCTAGCTTTTTCCCCTACCGTGGAATCTGCAAGTTGACCGGCTGGCCAAAGCCGCGCACGCGCATTCTGCCAGGGCCCCAGATGAACGCGGCAGCGATGGCCAGCGCCATCGCTGCGACGATAATGACCCAGAACCACTTCGATCGCGTAACCGGCGCGGACGATTGCCGNNACCGGGAAAGCGGTCCAGGCGATCGCGATAGCAACGCCCAGCCGCGGGTAGCAGATTCGCTTGCAAACAGTACTTGGCGAATTCTTCGTGGCGTCGCAGGTCCTGCCAGTTGGCTTCCACCTGCTGCCAATGTACCTGGCCGGCAGGGGACAATTGCACGCGCGGGTCAGTCAGGCCGGGCCTCCACAGCGCAAAGCGCAGCCCGCAACGCGGGCAGGACGAGGCGCCCGGGTCGCGCTTGCGCCCGCACTTCGGACAGATTGTCCGATCGCTGCCGCTGGCGTCGATCATGGTGGGTTTGGCTGAATCACTCGGTTCGGCCCATCACCCGTCGCGCCCAAGCTGGCACGCAGCGGGACGGGCATGAATATTATGGCGAAGGTCACGAAGACCAACCAAAAGAGCCCCGCGCGGCTGGCCGGCAGGGGCCGATCGTCGACGGGTGGATGGTCGATGCCGCCCGACAGCCGCCGCAACAACGCGAGCAGGACGAACCACATCAACCAGGGCATCCCAGCCGAGGTTGCGATGTTGACCGGGGAGACCGGCAGGCCTCCGCCCAGCCGCGCCAGCTCGGCCACCGCGTCCAGATAGACCGCGACACCAACTCCGAGAGCGAAAACCGGAAGCAGATTCTGCAAGATGCGCGAAGCCCGGCCGTAGCGATTGCCAAAATAGGCGATGGCCACATGGCCACCGTCGAGCTGGCCCACCGGCAGAAGGTTGAGCATGGTAACCAGCAACCCGGCCCACCCGGCCATGGCGGTCGGATGCAACATCACGTCGCGTCCGCCGCCCGGCAACCAAGCGCCATGCAGAATGCGCTTGAGCACGGCATACAGGATGGAATTGCCCTCCTGAACCCCGACCCCCACCAGGGGCTGAACCGGCGAGATGGAAAGACCGTAGATGAGAACCGGGATGGCCACCAGCAGCCCGGCCAGCGGCCCGGCAGCGCCGATGTCGATGAGCTTGCGCCGGTCGGAAGTCCGCGACTGCAGGATCACCGCGCCCATGGTCCCGAAAAGCCCAATGCCCGGGGGCAGCGGCACGAAGTACGGCAACGACGCGGGCACGTGATGCCGGCGAGCGGCCAGGTAGTGCCCCATCTCGTGACAGAGCAGGATCGCCATCAGCGGCAGCGAAAACGAAAGCCCGTCCTGCAACGGGAACATGCTGGCATAGCCGTGGCGTTCCAGCGCGCCCTGCATGGTGGTGGTCAGCAGGGTCGCCAGAAAGAGCGCGAGGTTCAGGAATGGCATGGGGTTTCGATGGGGCTGTGGAACGAACGGTCAGCGCAGGTACGCGCGCACCGTGCGACTAGCGTATTCCAGCGAAGGGCTCGCTGCCATCGCTGTCATCGACTCTCGCACCGCTGCATCGCCGCCCAATGCCCTTGCCAGTTTTCCAATTCCCCAATCCCGTAGCAGCGTCACTCGCCTTCCCCCCGCCCGATGGCCGCCGTCATCTGCTGGAAAGCGCGCTGGCGGGGATAGGCATGCTCGCCGAGCATAGCGCCCAACTTGCTCAGCAACGCGCGCGCTTCATCGCTGCACCCGCTGGGCACTTCGACCTGCACGCGCACATGGGCGTCGCCACGGCCGCCGCCGGAGGTTGGCAGCCCCTTGCCGCGTATGCGAAACACGCTGCCCGGCTGTGTCCCGGCCGGGATCTTCATGCGCACGCGTGCGTCGAGCAGCGGCACTTCGATCTCGGTGCCCAAGGCCGCCTCGTCCATGCGCACCGGCACCTCGACCTCGAGCAGATCGCCTTGCTGGCGATAGAACCGATGCGGCCGCGGCCTCACCATCACATGCAAGTCGCCGGCCGGCCCGCCCCGCCGGCCGGGCGAGCCTTCGCCCGCGACCCGCTGAGTGCCGCCCGCCTGCGACCCGGGCGGCACGCGCACCACGTACTCGCGCTCGCGCTCGCAAAGGCCGGTGCCCGAGCAAGTCGGGCAGCGCACGCGCGGGATTTGCCCCGAGCCGGCGCAGGCCAAACAGTCACGCCGGGCCGAAAAGAAGCCCGCCTTGTGCCGGGTCCATCCCTGTCCCGCGCAACGCGCGCAGGGCTGCAGGCCGGCTGCCCCACCTTGCGCGCCAGTGCCGCCACAGCTCCGGCAGTCCTCGCTGCGCTGGAAACGAATCGTCTTCTGGCATCCCAGCGCCGCCTCATCGAAATCCAACTCCAAGGTGTAGCGCAGGTCTTGCCCGGCAGCGCGTTTGCGTCCGAGTCCGAACAGGTCGCCGAAGATAGCATCGAAGAATTCGGTGACCTTGGCCAGATCGGCGCTGTCCCCGAACGGCAGATCGCCCGGGACATCCCCCAGGCGATCGTAGCGCGCCCGTTTCTCTTCGTCGCCCAACACCGCGTAGGCCTGCGAGACTTCCTTGAAGCGCTCCTCGGCCGCGTGATCGCCCGGGTTGCGGTCGGGATGAAACTGCAAGGCCAGCTTGCGGTAAGCGGCCTTGATCTCGGCCGCCGCAGCGTCGCGCCCCAGCCCGAGCGTCTTGTAGTAGTCGTGGGCCACGGCGGGCTACGACGATTTCTCGGGCGAGGGCTCCGGTTCGGATGTGCCTCCGCCCTGCAGCGCCATGAACAACATGTGGGCCTCGGTCTCCAGCTTGGCAACCGCCTCGCGCCCGCGCGCCACTTCCCCCGCGAACATCTCAAGCGTGCGCTTGCACTCGTCGAGCGCCGCCTGCAGTCGCGCCCTGGCGTCGTGGTCCAGCTTGTCGCCGAATTCCTGCAAGGTGCGCTCGGTGCCGTAGATCAGCGTGTCGGCGCTGTTGCACAACTCGGCCCACTCCTTCTTGGCCTGGTCCACCCGGCGACTGGTCTCAGACTGGGAAACGAAGGAGCTGATCTCGGCCTCGCTAAGGCCTGAGGTGGGCTGCACCAAGACCGTCTGGATCTTGCCCGTGCCCATGTCCTTGGCCGAGACACTGACCATGCCGTTGGAGTCGATGTCGAACGCCACCTCGATCTGCGGCGCGCCCCGTGGCGCCGGCGGAATGCCGGTCAGTTGGAAGTGGGCCAAGCTCTTGTTGTCCTCAGCCATTTCCCGCTCGCCCTGCAGCACGTGCACGTTGACGTAGGGCTGGTTGTCCACCGCGGTAGAAAACACCCTCCCCCGCCGCACCGGAATGGTGGTGTTGCGCGGGATGATTCGGGTGAACACGCCGCCCGCGGTTTCCACGCCCAAGGAAAGCGGGGTCACGTCGAGCAGCAACACGTCCTGCTGCTCGCCCGAGAGCACCGCACCCTGCAGCGCCGCGCCTACCGCCACTGCCTCGTCGGGGTTGACCGCACGTGACGGCTTCTTGCCAAAGAAATTCGACACCAGCTCGTGCACACGCGGCATGCGCGTCTGCCCACCGACCAGGATCACCTCGTCGATGTCCCGCACCGTCCAGCCCGCGTCCTTCAGCACCTGCTCTATCGGTGGGATAGTCCGGGCCAGCAAGTCCTCGCACAGGGTCTCCAACTTGCTGCGGGTGAGCGAGGTGATGAGATGTTTGGGCCCGTCGGCGCCCGCCGCAATGAAGGGCAGGTTCACCTCGGTCTCCAGGCTGGTGGACAGCTCGTGCTTGGCTCGCTCGGCTGCCTCACGCAGGCGTTGCAAGGCCATCCGCTCGCCGCGCAAATCGATGCCCGTCTCTGCGAAAAAACCGTCGGCCAGCAAATCCACGATGCGCGCATCGATGTCTTCCCCACCTAGGAAGCCGTCGCCGCTCGATGCCTTGACCTGGTACACGCCCTCGTGCAGGTGCAAAAGCGAGATATCGAAGGTGCCGCCGCCCAGATCGTAGACCGCGAGCTTGGCGTCAGACACCAGGCTTAGGCGGCCAAAGGCCAGCGCAGCGGCGGTGGGCTCGTTGATGATACGCTTGACGTTCAGCCCGGCGATGCGTCCCGCGTCCTTGGTGGCCTGGCGCTGGCTGTCGCCGAAGTAGGCAGGCACCGTGATGACCGCGTCGCTGACCGACTTGCCCAGGTACTCCTCGGCGGTCTTCCGCATCTTGTCGAGAACGAAGGCCGAGATCTGGGCGGGCGGGTAGTCCTTGCCTTTGACCCGCACCCACGCGTCGCCGTTGGACGCCGCCGCCACCTCATAGGTGAAAGACTTGGCGTGACGTTCAACCTCTACATCGGCGCGCTTGCGCCCCATCAAGCGCTTGACCGCCGACACCGTGCACTCGGCGTTGGTGACCGCCTGGCGCTTCGCGATCTGGCCGACCAGGGGCTCACCCTCGCCCAACAGCGCGACCACCGAGGGCGTGGTCCGCGAGCCCTCGCTGTTGGGGATGACCAAGGGCTCCAGCCCCTCCAGCACGGCCACGCAGGAATTGGTCGTCCCGAGATCAATTCCGATGATGCGGCTCACGAGTGCCTCCGGTCAGAAGAGCGGGCGTGTTCTGGGTGACGAGGCGCCCGGCCGGCAAGGCGCGACGAGGGAGCATACTTGACGTATGTGACCGAGGAGCAACGCCGACGGCCGGGATGGATCGGCGGCCAGAATATGCCCGAAATTCTGACCGGTGGCACTAGGGCTTGTCTCCCTGATCGTCATCGCCGGTTATGTCGATGTCCACGCCACCCTTTGGCGACTGGGCCGTCTGCGCGTCGCTCCCATCCGATCCCCCGGCCGCGGATTTCGGGGCCGGCGGAGCCACCGCAACCACCACGACGGCCGGCCGAAGCAGCCTGTCACCCACCCGATAGCCCTTCTGCAGTTCGCGTAGCACTGTGCCGGGTGTCGCCTCGGCGCTAGGTGACTGCGAAATCGCGTCGTGCACGCGCGGGTCAAAAGCTTGGCCTTGGGCATCGACCGCAGTCACCGAATAGCGCTCGAGCTTCGACTTGAAGAGGCGCAAGACCAGCTCGACGCCACTCTGCACTGACTTGATGTCCTGTTCGCCGCCTTCCTGCCACGAGCCGATGGCGCGCTCCAAGTTGTCGGCAATCTCCAGGAAGTCGCGCAGAACCGCCTCGCGCGCCCTGGTTTCATGCTCGGCTATGTCCTTGCGTGTGCGCTTCTTGAAGTTGTCAAACTCGGCCGCGATACGCAGCATGCGGTCCTTGTACTCGGCCTTCTCGATTTCTAGCGCGGCCACCCTTTCAACTGGGCTGGGCGTCACGGGAGCCGTCTCTGCGCCAGACGCTTGGCCCTGCGGCACAGGGCCGTCGGCCGCAGGCGATGGGGCGTCGAGGCTGGGATTGTCTTCAGGGTCGTGTTTCTCGTTCATGGTAAACAAGTTCGCGGCCCAGCCGCGCTCTCCGTTCAGGGTCTGGGAAGGACCTCAGTAATCACGTCGGCGGTGAAGTCTACCAGAGGGATGACTTTGGAATAGCTCATTCGCGACGGGCCAATCACACCAATGGTTCCGAGCGGGCGGTCCTCGCCGCCGTAGCTTGCCGCCACCACCGATACTTCGGTCAGGTCGGCGAGGTTGGCCTCTGCGCCGATAAAGACACAAATGCCGGGCGCATTCAGTGTGCGCTCCAGCAGTTTGACGATCTGGTGCTTTTCTTCGAGGGTACGCAGGACGCGACGAGCGCGATCCAAATCAGGCGCCGCAGACAACAGATTTGACTGCCCGTCGAGAAGAATCTCGCCCCCCGGCTCGGCCGCTGGAGTCGCGGCCATGGCCAGCTTGAGCGCCTGCGCCAGCACGGGATCGCTGGCCGAACGCTCGCGTTCCTTCTCGATCTCGCGCACCAGCCGCGCGCGCATCTGGTCCAGGGTCAAGCCCGACACCAAGCCGTTGAGGTAGTTGTTGATGCGGTCGAGATCGCTGGGCGAGAGAGAAAAATCTATGGGGATGAGCTTGTTCTGTATCTGGCCGCTCTGCGAGGCGATGACCGCCAGCAGTTGGTCGCCGCGCAGGCGCACGAACTCGAGGTGCGACACCGCGTCCGACTCGGGGCGCGGCGCCTGAACCACCACGGCCAGATGGGAGAGATCGCGCAGGACGTGGGCCACCCTTTGCATGATGTCTTGCGGGTCAGCGAGTGGCCCCAGGCGCTCGCGGATCTCTTCCTGCTCAGGCGCGGACAGGCTGCGCACGCGCAGCAGCGTGTCCACATAGTAGCGTAGCCCACGATCGGTTGGGATGCGTCCCGCTGAGGTGTGCAGGTGGTGCAGCATGCCCAAGTCTTCTAGTTCGCCCATAACCGTGCGCACTGTGGCAGGGGAAACCGCCAGTCGGTAGCGATGAGCGACCGTCTCGGACCCGACTGCCTCGCCAGTTTCGAGGTATTCGGACACAACGGCGTGCAGGACTTTCTTCGCACGTGCGCCAATGTCGCTCACGATCACTATCTAGCTCGAAAATCAGGCGGCGGCCAAGAACGCGGCTACCTCCGAAAGCCCTGCCGGCGGCCCTTGGCGTCCAAACCCCAATCTCGCGCCGCGTCTTGCGGTTGTGGTCACTTCTGACTATCTTCAGGTCATGAAGGCCGTACGCGTGGCAGAGCTAAAGAGCCATCTCAGCGAGCACTTGCGATCCGTGCGGCGCGGGCACCCTCTGGTCGTGTTGGATCGCGATACACCTATCGCCCAGATCGTCCCCTGCTCGGCCGACACCGTCAGCTTCCCCATGCGGCAGCCTACGTCGAGGTCACGCAAGCCCAAGGACTTCCGACCCCCGGTGCCGCTCAAGCTGCGCCATGACCCCGTGGCTCTCCTGCTCGAAGACCGGCATCTCAGGTGATCGCCTACGTCGATTCTTCAGTGGTTCTGCGATTGGTCCTGGGACAGCCCGGGGCGCTGGCCGAATGGCGATCCGTGGAAGAGGGAGTCACCAGCGCCTTGACCGAAGTGGAGTGTCTGCGAACCCTTGACCGCCTGCGGATTCTCGAAGGGATCCCGGACCAGGCGCTGGCCGAACGCCGCGAATCCGTCTACCAACTGCTCGCCAGTCTCGTCGTAGTGGAGATCGGGCGAACGGTATTGGAACGGGCTGCGCAACCACTCCCGACCAACCTCGGAACCCTGGACGCGATTCACCTCGCCACTGCACAGCTTTGGCGCGAAACGACCCGCACAACCCTGACCATGGCCACCCACGACGCGACCCTGGCCACCGCCGCCCGCGCGCTCGGCATGGCGACGGTTGGCGTGTAGTTACCTATTCCACACAGAGGCACAGAGGACGCAGAGATCGGAAGAGAATGAAAGGGTTCGGACGGCACAGATCAAACCCCTTCCGTTTCTCGTCCGGCTCCGTGGCCTCTGTGTCTCTGTGTGAAATAGGTGACTCTGATCCACAGTCCACGCGATGCTGGCTAGTTCCTACGTTCCAAGCCAGAGCCGGCCGGAGACTTCGTCGGCAAACAGGAAACCCGTGACGGTCAGGCGCAGGCGATCGGGCGCAACCAGAAGCCAGCCCGCGTCCACGCACTTCTGCGCGGCGGCGGCGCGTTCGGCAAACGCCAGCGGGTCGCGGCCGTAGCGGCGCGCGTGCGCCGTGCGATCCACGCCGTCGGATGTGCGCAGTCCGAGCCACAAGCCTTCGTTCTCCAGGCCCTCGGCCGTGCGACGTTCGACCTTGGCTGGTAGCGGGTTCCCCTGCCCGGCCGAGGCGCGACGCAGATAGCTTTCGAGCGCGCGCGGGTTGGAAAAACGCCAGCCGCTTCCGTCGGCAAGCGGCCGGAACGACGACGCGGATGCGCCTACGCCCAGATAGGCGCCGCCGGTCCAGTACAGCGTGTTGTGAACCGCGCGCCGGCCGGGGCGCGCATAGGACGAAATCTCATAATGCTCAAAGCCTGCGGCCTGCAGCACCTCGTGCCCCGTCACGTACATCGCAGCCACGCTTTCCTCGTCGGGCCGCTGCAACTTACCCGCTCGCTCGAGGGCACCAAACGGCGTGCCGCGCTCGATGGTCAGCGCGTAGGCGGTGATGTGCTCAGGCGAGAGCGCTAGCAGCGCATCGAGCGAATCGCGCAAGTCATGCACGGTCTGGCCGGGAAGGCCGAACATCAAGTCTGCGCACAGGTTGTCNNATTCCCGCGGCACGCACGGCGTGGACTGCCGCCGCAATCGCGGACACGTTGTGCTGGCGTCCGATCGCAGCCAGCAGGTGATCCTGAAATGCCTGCATGCCCAGCGACACCCGGTTCACCCCGGCCGCGCGCAGGCCCGCAACAGACTCCGCGGTCACCTCGCCGGGGTTGGTTTCTGCGGTGATTTCCAAGGGACCGCTCGCATCGAAGAGCCGGCGGGTCGCCTCAATCACACGTCCGATCGCTTGGGGCTGCCACAGGCCGGGCGTGCCGCCGCCAAAGTAGATCGACTGCAAGTCCGGCGTGCGCCCGCCGCGGAACCAGCCCGAGCGCAGCGAAAGTTCTGCCACCACCGCCGCCGCGTACTCGTCATGCGGAATCGGCTCGCGCACCGCCGTGGCGAAGTCGCAATAGGGACAGCGCGCGCGGCAGAAGGGAAAGTGCACGTACACGCCCAGCGGGCGGCTGGTATCCAGAGTGCCGGTCGCCGGGTCCGCCGGGGTCATCCCTACTCCCGCGATCGCCGCACAAGACCGTGGCCGTGGACGCGACGGACGCGCGCCTTCATCACGGAATGGCTTCCTTCATCGTAATCTCCCTCTATTGAAGATATATCATTGTAGACATCCTTAGGGATCTGCAGCCAAGGCCG
>PMJE01000635.1 GCA_003157315.1 Myxococcales bacterium
TTCTGTTCTGGCGTCGTGTATGGGTCGCCCGTGATTGGCGGTCTCCAACTCAATATTGGGGCCTTTGATCCAGTCAAACTCAACGGCGCCTGGACACGCACCAAGTGGCCGCGGCCAGAAGCTGAGCTCACCTATCAATCGCCGACCTTCGCCAAGACCGGAAAAGTTGTTCTCTTCGTCAATGGGGTCTACGAGCGGCTGTACCAAACTAGCTCTCNNCTCGGGCTGAACTACGCCCTGGAACCGAGCGCCGCAGCAGTTAGTCAGGCCAACAGTCTGCGCTGGATTGATGGGTACGCTGTGCAACCGATGGTTGTCTTGGGCAAGGTTGACGTCTTCGCAGGCTGGGGCATCACCCGCGTCTTCCTCAGCGCTGACGACCTACTTCCCTACGCGATCACGACGAGTGACTCGGGTAACAGCGCAGTTGCTCGTTTCAACGTGATAAAGTACCAGCAGGGCATCTCGTTCGGCGCCATCTATCACGTGAGGCCCTGGCTTCACGTCGACGTGGACTTGTTCCGCGCCAACTTCGCGTGGTTCTTGGGCGACACTCAAGTCGACTGGATCGCCAACGCTGGCATGATGCTTACTTGGTGATCAGAGGGCATTGCTCCATGACAACCGCACGAACCATCAGCTTTTCTACGAGGGATACCATGAAGCTTTCTCGGGTCGTATTGACTGTCCTGTTGGCGGCCTGTTCGTTGCTCAGCTTCGCCTGCGGGTCTGACAGCCAATGCCAGGCGACTACCATTGGTACAGACGCAGGTTCCACCCCTACCTGCGCATCGACTGGAACGACTGTTCAAGCGTGCTGTACTTCCAACCATGCTGTCGGAAACACCGACCCAGGTCAGTGCAAGTACGTAGTTGAAGTTCCTGGCGCGCAAGACAAGGTCTTTGCTTGCGATGATGCCAACTGCGTAGCAGCGGTGCAGGACTTGAAGAGTTTCTGCGGGGCGCCGTAACCAACAACTGCGGAAGGTGAGGCAGCCCGCGACCGAAACCGCAGGCAGCCTAGGCCGTGACCAGCGGCCCAGGATAGATAAGCGGCGAGCGGTGCCGACCGCGCGTCGACGCTCGACAGTTGGAGTCGGCGTCGGCCTCGAACCCCCACACGGACGGATTGTAGCTCAAAAGGCTACTCACAGTGCCAGTGCACACCTGCTTTCCTGGACCGCAGGTCTCGTCGCAGACTCCATATTTGCACGCGGGACTCGCCCCTGCTTACAGGCCAACCGGCGAACAGGCGTTGCCGCACGAACCGCAGTTGGCTATGTCGGTTTGGACGTCCACACACGCCGTGGGATTCACCACCGGACAAGCGTGAGTGGTCGCGCCGGTCTTCACGGGGTCGACCATGAAAGTACGCGTTTGAGTGGGGGCGACTGGACTTTGTCTATGCGGCACCTCTCCGTCCACAAACCGTGCAGGCGACGCGACTCGGCGACAAACGACGAGACGGCTGGGCACGGCGAATCGCAACCCCCACCGGGAACCGAACGCGTCGTGTGCGGCATCGGCTTTCAGTCCATTGTGACGTGGTCGACGCGAAACGCGACGGCAGGCCACCTCTCAGAAGCTGTTGTCGCTCTGGCTCACGTAGACCTGGTCCATCTTCGTGGCCAACATGAAGCAGTCAACGGAGCCCCACTTGGCACCCGACGGGGCCTGCGCAGTCGAGGAGAAGGCTTGCCACCCCGTCCCTTCCACGGCGCTCCCCTCTGCTGGTCCAATCCGGGTCTCGCTTGACCAAACTGCGTCTGGACTACAAACCGTGCTCGTGGTGAAGGTCAAGTTGCAATAGGTCGTGCCGCCGACAACAGGTAGCTTGAACTTGGCGCCGAAGTAGTAGGTTCCACCCCCTGGCACCGGAAAACACTGATTGGGTTCGTCGTTGGTGTTGTCGCCGCTGACCGAACCAGACTCTGGACAGCCATCAGAATCCTCGTTGCTCCATGACACGGAGCTGTCCTGAGCCCAACTCGCCAGCGACGAGTCAAATCCCGGATTCTGTACGAGGTTTCCGACTTTGGGCCTGCGGCATACGCACTTGTGAGAAGCGAGGTCGCAACTCGGCTCGTTGTCTGTTGCACAATTCTGGTCGCTAATGCACTCCACACAGCCTCCCGAGTAGCAGTAGGGTGTCAATTTCGGGCACTGGCCATCCATGATTCCATTCTGGGAATTCTGTGAGTAGTTACAAGTTCCCGACGAGCATGTCGTGACCAATTTGCAGGCGGGTGGCGAGTTACAAAGTATCTGTGCCCCGGTGCACACACCGGCTTGGCAAGAATCGTCGATGGTGCAGGCGTTGCCATCATCGCACGGGGTCCCCGTGGCGGGTGCGCATGTCCCCGTGGCCGCCGAACATGTGGCGCACCCCGAACACGCGTTCCCGGTGTTCTGCCAGGTTCCGCTCGCATCGCAGGTCTGCGGTTGGGAGCCGCTGCACCGCTTTTGCCCATTCGTGCATTCGCCGGTACAGCCGGCGCTGGTGCTACACGCATACAAGCAGGTCTGTGCGGTCGTGACGTTGCAGGTACCGGCGTTGCATTGGCCGGCGGCCTGATAGCTCAGCCCGGTACAACTGGCTGATCCGCAGGCAACCGTGGGATAGCTACACGAACCATCGATGCTCGCGCCGCAACTGCCGGCGCACACGCCGGTTCCCCCGCAGGCAGTGTGCCCGCTGTGGGGCGCGGCGCCTGATGGAAGGATTGTGCAAGTTCCCAGCGAGCCCGCCAGGTCACAAGCCTCACATGAGCCCGAACAGGCCCGATCGCAACAGATGCCGTCGGGCGAACACTTGGTTCCCGCGGCGCAGCCGCCAGGCACGGCAGTACAAAGCTGGCCCTTCTTGCTGGTGCATGTGCCCGTGCTGTCGCAGGTTCCCGCGCAGGTCTGGCTATCTTGGTTGATCACGGCAACGCAAGCATGATTGGTGCAGGTCGTACACGCGCCCGTGCAATCGCTCGCCTGACAACAGCCGCTCTGGTCGATGCATGTGCCATTGCAGTTCCGCTTGCCAGTTGGGCAGGTTGGGGATGCGTCGGGTGGTGCGACCGAGACGTCGGGCGTGGCCGCATCTGGCATGGCTGAAGCAGCAGGCACATCAGGCGCAGCGGTGTCCGGGCTTGCCGCATCCGGCACGGCGGTATCTGCAGGCACGTCCAGCGTAGCGGCATCCGGTGTCGTCGCATCCGGCANNCCATCGACGACGGCCGCAGACATGTCAGCCGATAGGCTGTCGACAGCCAGAGGCGCGTCGCTGCCGCCGTCCACGGCCAGCACGCACTTCCACTCAGCGGTGCATGTGTACCCGGTCTGGCATTGGTCCTGGGGCGAGCACACGCTCCAGTCCCGCTGCACGCAAGAAAGTCCGAATGCCGCTGGCAGAACAAGTGCCAGCATCCGCGAAAACACGACGCGTCGGTTTCTCATGCTGAGATTCTCGGTTGTAGGTTGAGAAAGTTGCGTAAGGACGGGCAAGGGCCTGGGCAAGAATGGTGCTCCATCCCGATTCCGTGGACGAGCCCAGCACTCGGGCGCATCGGGCTCAGCGAGCCTGGCGAGTTCCTTGTCCCCACGCTGACAGGACCGAAAGTCCACGCACAAGACCATGCCCACAAGGGCTAATTGTGTCAAGCGGCTCTGGGACCAACCTGGGATTCGGAGTAGGAGGCCGCTCGCATGTAGGGGCGACCTGCGGTCGCNNGACCGCAGGTCGCCCCTACGTGGGTGAGCCGGGCGAAAGGCGTCTACTCCGAATCCCAGGGACCAACCCAGGCTAGAGATGTCGCCCGCCGAGCTTGAGATTGGGGATGCGGCCAAAGTGATCTTGGTTGCGGGTCAAAAGGATTCCACCGTGGGTCAGACAGACGCCGGCGATTAGATACTCCGCCATGCCAATCCCCTGCCCTTGCGACTCTAGCGAGCGCCGCACTGCTGCCGCCCGCTCGCTCGCCTCGGGCGTCACTGCAAGCACGGTCAGCGCCGCGAGCAGACGCGACACCTTCTCTTGATCCGCCGCGCTTTTCGCTCCGCTGAGCAATTCAAAGCTGTTGATAGCCGTCGTGGCGAGCTGTCCAGTCTCGATCTCCAATTTGATCCGGCCGGACCAGGGCGAACGACCGCGCAGAAACTCGATCAGCACATCGGAGTCAGCGATCATCATCGCCAGGTGCTCCGCATGCGCGCCACGGACGCGGTCAGCTCGTCTGCCGCCTTCTCACTCATTGAACCTTCACGCGCGAGCGCTGCCTTGATGCGGCTCCTGCGAGAATCGTCTTCCGCCAACATGCGTTCGACCGCCTGCTGAACCAAGCGGGAAAAACCCTTCTCGCCACGGCGAGCAGCGAGGTCGAGCAAACGCGCTCTCTGTGTGTCGGGGATTTCTATGGTCGTCCTCATGTACCAAAGATGCCATGCATGCACGTGCATGACAATAGCGTTGCTTCGTTTTTCCGCATAGTTACGATTACAGTCTGCCGCCAGCGGATCCGAAGTGATGCCGCGCTCCCCTGCGTGACCGCCTACGAACACGCTCCATCGAGCGACAGCAGAATTCTCTTCTTCCCGGCGAAGACTTAGGCGTTAAGATGCGCCCATGAAAACCACGAGAACTTGTTGCGTCCTCATGCTCGCGCTCGCCGGCTCACTCGCGACCGTGCCCGCGTTCGCTGCTCCACCCGCGAATCAACCCGCGGCGGCTCCCGCGCCCAAGGCCGAAGCCGCTGCAGCCAAGGCCGAGGCTGCTGCGCCCAAGCCGGCAGCACCTTCTGCCGTGCCATCCAGCCCGGTCGCGAGCAAACCAGATGCGATCGTTGTAATTCTCGCCAATCCCCTGGCCGTAAAACGTAAGGCCGAGACGATTGCGATCCCGCTCGCTGATCTCGTCAAAGTGGTGCCCGGCTGGGATCTGAAGAAGACCCAAGTCGTGGACTCGCGCGGCAAGCCGGTGCTCTCCCAGTTGGTCGACTCTGACGGCGACGAAACCCCTGACCAGATAGTGTTTCAAACCGACTTCGGCCCGAGCGAAAGCAAGGCGCTCAAGCTCAAGGCCGCCGAACGCACCTCGGCCGCCGAGGCAGACTACAAGGTCTACGGTCGTTTCGTGCGCGAGCGCCACGACGACTTCGCGTGGGAGAACGACGTTATCGCCCACCGCATTTACGGGCCTGACCTGGAAACCTGCAAGAAGGAACCCCTCACCTCAAGCGGAGTGGACGTTTGGGTCAAGCGGGTGCCCAAGCTGGTGGTCAACGAATGGTACATGACGGACAACTACCACCAGGACCACGGCGAAGGCGCGGACTTCTACGGTGTGGGCAAATCGCGTGGCTGCGGCGGATTGGGGATCTGGTCGGGTGGCAAGCTTTCGGTGTCGAAGAACTTCACCGGATCGCGCGTGCTGGCCAACGGGCCCATCCGTCTCGTGTTTGAACTCAGCTATGCTGCGTGGGGCACAGGCGGCACGCGGGTGACGGAAAGCAAGCGCGTGACTCTCGATGCGGGTTCGCACTTCAATCGCTTCGACAGCACCTTCAAGGGCGCCAAGGCGGCGCTGTCCGTCGCGATTGGCATCGCAAAGCACACTGACGGCGTGATGGAAGTGGACGACACGGCGGCCTGGATGCGGACCTGGGAACCGCTTGATGGGGGAGGCCAGGCCGGCAATCTGGGTTGTGCCATCGTCTTGCCGCCGGGATCGCACGTAGAAACGCAGCAGACCGAGCTTGAACACCTACTGGTCACGCCCGCCCCAAAGACCGGTGCTTTGACCTACTTCGTNNTCGCCAATCCCGTGCAGGTCAGCCTGTCCCTTCCCAGCGCAGCGCCATCTAGCCCAGCCCCGGCCAAGCCCGTTCAATCCAAGTAGGCTTCCTGCCTTGGGTGGAAATCGCCCAGGATCTGACGAAGATTCGACACCGGCCATGGGTTGTGCGAAGGATCTGTAACGCCCGGATGGTTGGGCCCTGGCTTGCATAGGACCCCAGCCCGGGAATGCCCCGTGCGTTTCCGCTTGCGTGAGCCCCATGGCCGAGAATCCGCACAAAGTTATGCTCTTGATCCCGAACCTGCAGCAGGGCGGGGCCGAGAAGCAAATCCTTGAGCTGGCCAGGAACCTGCCCGCGCGCTTTGCGCCGGTGCTGTGCCTGTGGAACGACAAGATTCACTACCGCGATCTCTTGCCTGCGGGTCAGCCGCGCCACGTGCTCGGGGTGCAACGC
>PMJE01000569.1:0-258 GCA_003157315.1 Myxococcales bacterium
CCTCGGCAAGACCCGGCGGCAGGACGCGCTCGACGCCTTGCTGAGAGCACGCGCGCAGGAGAACCCGCGTGTGCGGCGCGCAGTTGCAGCTGCGCTGGGTGAATTCGTAGTCACCCACGCGCCGGGCAACCAGCGTGCGGCCGAGTTGCTGGAAGCCTGGGTGGTCGGAGGCGATGCGAGCTGCTTTGTCGAGGGGGCTGCCGCCTTGGCGCTCGGCCAGACCCGCTCGCCCCGTGCGGTCGCCGTGCTTCCCGGGGT
>PMJE01000569.1:294-2790 GCA_003157315.1 Myxococcales bacterium
GGAACCTTGCACGTACGCCGCGCCCGCGAGCGCATCGAAGGCTGGCTTTGCGATTCTGACTTCCGTGTGCGCATGGAGGCGGCCTCGGCGCTCGCCCTGCTGGCCGACGTTCGTGCCGTGCCCGCCATCGAAGTGGCGCTGCACGCCGAGCTGGATGGCCGGGCCAAGCGGCGCATGCGCGAGGCCATCAGCGAGTTGCGCGAGAGGGGCAGACCCGAAGAGAAGCTGCGCAAGCTTTCCCAGGAGGTGGAACGCCTGAGCGGCGAATCGACAAAATTGCGAGAACGCCTCGAAAGCCTAGAGAAGCAGCGGCAACCGTCGGGCCAGGTCGTGCCGCCGGCAGCGGGGCCCAGCCCCAGTGGCGCCGCGCCTCCGCGCACCAAGCGGCCCCGGCCAGGTAGTCGGCACAGCAGCAAGCCGCTCGATCCGCGGCGGCGAAGATAGTGCTGGGTCATCGATATATATAGACGGCCAACATTCTTGCCTCTACGGGAGGGCTACATCTCCGCGAGGGCCACCATCCCAAGCCGCGCCATCCGAGCGAAGTCACGATCAAGCGACCAGAGCGTGCAGCCGTGTTCGACGGCAAGCGCGGCAATCAAAAGATCGCCCACACCGAAGCGCTGGCCGGCAGCGCTTCCCGCGGTCACCCACGCCTCCATGCGCCGCCAGAGATCGTCGGTCGGATAGAGAACTGGCAAGGCGGAAAGCAGACGCCGAAGTCGCGGTCCTTCCGGCTTCCGTGCGCCCGACAGAATCTCGATCTTCACCGGCACCGGCAATGTCACCTGGTCGCGGTCAAGCAGCGCGGCCAGCTTCTCCACCACCGGCGTCCGACCGCGAAAGAAGTCGATCCAAACCGATGTGTCGACGGCGATCACGGCCTCGCCCGCGGCAGCCTGGGCCTGCGCTTGCAACGCGCCAGCTTCGACCGGCGGGCCGGAACCTCATCCGGCCGACGACGTGAACGCCCAAGATCGATTCCCAGATCCACGCGTCCCGCAAGACCCTTCAGCTCGTCAATGCGATGGCGGCGAATCAGCTCGGTGAGAGACACCACCACGGTGTCGGTCTTGGACTTGAAACCCAGCAGGTGCTGCGCCTCGTCCAGAAGGGCCGCGGGAAGGTCGAGCGTGGTGCGCATACGATTGATGATGATTCGTATGCCTGTAGATGTCAATTCGCTTGCTCAGGATATGCTGCCTCGGCCCAGGCCACAGCCACATCAGGCTGACGGCGGCGACATTCCGATCTAGAGTTCGCTGATACCCCCTTCGCCTCGACAGAGGCCCAAACATTCCGCCCCCTCGCCCCGGGCAGCGGGGAGAGGGTCGGAGAGAGGGGCCGCGCTTGGCCGGACCCCTGCCTCCGCGAACGACACTCAGTGCCGAACCAGGTTGCGGTCCGCTTTCGCTATGTCCCACTCGAATCGAATAAGTAGCGCCTCCATGCGTCAACTGTAGATTGGACCAAACGCCTACCTATTGGTTAGGCTACACCCCGCCGGAGGGAGCGAACAGAAACCAGATCCTCGTCCATGACTCTTCGGACGTCACTCTCGTGGAGAGTCACCAGCGCCTGGGTCCGGCCTGAGGCAGTCACAAACTCCACATCGAGTCCGTCCGGATCATAGGTGCCCACGACAGCGCCCAGATCCCCGTCCCGCAGACCATCGCCTGGTAGGTCCCGAATCAACACTACTGTGTCGAGCTCTTTGAACTTCATGACGTCTCACCCGGGTATGCTGTGACAAATCGCGGAAAGCTCTCACCATTCCGCACCATCCAGACCGTCACTGTTTCTGCGCCCCGTCCAAATGGCCCGACCAGGATACCACGCACCTCGTACTTTTCCCCGAACTCACTGGGCTGGACCTCGGTGGCGGTCCCGGATCGGCACAGCGCGCGCAGGTCCGCCTGTAGCCGCGGCCAGTCAGATCGTTCGTAGCCGAGTGAACGAAAGAAGACGGCCTTGAATCGGCCAACCGGGTGCTCCGGCGACAGCAGGTAGTCGCGAGCTTTGGCGACATCGATGGATGCGTTCTCGGCTCCCGGTATCATTGGAAGTTTCCCTAAGGCAGCCTAGCATCAAGCTACGCTGCGGCCCGTATGGCTCGCGTCACCGGCTTGGAAAGTGCGATGGGAACCCTTCTCTGGATAGAGATAGTCTTCCCCCGACTCGTCCACGACGCGAAAGAGGCCTCGGGCAGCGGCATTCCGATCTGGAACACGTTCATACAGCCGGCGCACGAGGAGTGACGCCGGATACCCATCATTCCTGACGCAAAGTACGTAGTTTCCGGTTGACCTTGGTTTTCTCATCGTAGATCGCCGAGCAGGCGCCTGACCTTGAATTCTTTTGGTCGGCCCAACCTCAACCTGGTTCGCGAATTTCTAGTGTGGATCGACGTCTCGCGCCGAAGATCTTCGAGATGAGAAGACCGCGCGGTACCGGGTGCAAGAAAAGGTCAAAAGGTCGAACGTCAAAATGCCCGTC
>PMJE01000489.1 GCA_003157315.1 Myxococcales bacterium
AGGGCACAGAGGCCACAGAGGCCGGAAGGTAGGGGTTTCGGATCCGGATCTGAACCCTTCTTTCCTTCCGATCCGCCTCTGTGCTCTCTGTGGTGAAATCCGAAGCGCATCGCCTATCGTCGCCGGCGGGGCGCCAGCGCCTTGCCACTGCGCCGGCTACCCGGGCGCGGACGCTTGCTGCGCGCGGGAGGGGCGCCGCCGGGGCTGGGCGCACTCGGTGTGACCGAGGGTCGTCGCTTGTTCTCCAGGCCTTCAAGGCGCTCGCGCAAACGGGTTGCCTCGCCGCTCAGGCGTTCGACCTCCTGGGAAAGCTTGCGCAGCTTCTCGTCGGGCTTGCCCTTTTCGCGCAGCTCAATGATGGCCTCGCGCATGCGCCGCTTGGCGCGGCCGTCCAGCTCGGCGTGCAGCGCCGCCTCGATGGCGGGCACGGCGCGGCCATCGGCCAGCAGGGCGAGCGCCGAGGCCGACTCCATACGCACGCGAAAGTCAGGGTCGGCAAGCCAGCCTTCGATGCGCTCGCGGGCACGGCGCACGTGCAGGGTTCCCTCGGCCAGGCGGGCCAGGGCAGCCACGGCGGCGCGGCGGGCGTAGATCGAGGCCCCAGGCGCGAAGACGGCTTCGACCAGGGGCAGCGCCGCCTCGTCTCCCGTGGCGCCCAGTCCTTCGATGGCGCGGGCGCGAATCATGTCTTGGAACGAGTTGCGTGAGAGCACGCCCGGAAGCACAGCGACCGCGCGGGGCGATCGGGTGCGGCCTAGAGCCAAGGCGGCAGCGGCCTCGACGAAGCAGCTGGCATCGCCCGCGACAACCCAGCCTTCGAGCAGCTCGGCGGCCCGCTGGTTACCGGGCGCGTGGGTGATCACGAAGTCACCCAGCGCGGCGGCCACTGCGCGCCGCACACGCGGATTCTCTTGCGCGCGTGCCCTCAGCAACGCGTCGAGCGCGTCCTGCCTTCGCGTCTTGCCCAGGGCAGCGGCCGCAGCGGCGCGCACCGACCAGAACGAGTCGCTCTCTAGTGCCGCGCCCAGGGCCACGACCGCGGAGGGTTCGGGCATTTCAGCGAGAGCGCGCGCGGCCAGCACACGATCGACGCCCAGGTGCGCGGCCTGCAGTTGTCGCTCCCACAGGGCGCGCGGTTTCTTCAGCTTGATGCTCTTCAACACCACATCGCCGGGATCGAAGATGACCTGGGAGGGGCGGGCGGCCAGCGGGAACTCGAAGGCGTGGCTGCGCTGGTCCACCTCGACGGTTTCCTGGTGTTCCTTGCCGTCCACCTCGAAACCAACCCGGGTGGTGAATCGGTGCGGGCGATCGCTGCATTGCTTTTGCTCGAGGCGAAGGGTGCCGACTTTCTTGTCGGCGTCCCATTCCCAGGCGCCCTCCAACTCGGGGTGGCCAGGGCTGTCCACCCACTGGTCGAAGAACCAATCCAGGTTCCGGCCAGTCGCCTCCTCGATGGCGCGGATCAGGTCACGCGTCTCGACCGAGCCGCGCGCGTGGCGCTCACCATAGAGGCGCAAGGCGCGCCAGAAGTCGTCCTCGCCCAGCTCGTGGCGCAGCATGTGCAGCACCCGACCGCCCTTTTCGTATAGGTGTCGATCGAAGAGATCGATGGGCAACTCGTATTGGCGGCAGAAGATCGCGCGTTGATAGGTTCCTGCCTCGCCCAGATAGGCATCGAGATCGCCCAGCAGTTCGACGTCGGCCTCGTCGCGACCGCGGGTGTGCTCGCGCCACACGTATTCAAAGTAGGTGGCGAAGCCTTCATTCAGCCAGGCCTCGGGCCATTCGCGACAGGTGAGCAGATCGCCCCACCACTGGTGCGCCAGCTCGTGCGACACCAGACCTTCGACGTCGAAGTCGATAGCCGCTCGCGCATCGAGCATGGCCTCGGAGGTGAGAGTGGTGGCGGTGGTGTTCTCCATGCCGCCGAAGATGAAGTCATGCACGAAGACCTGGCTGTAGCGGCGGTGAGGGTAGGGCACACCAATCCGCCGGGAGAAGAAGTCGATCATCTCGGGCGTGCGCCCCAGGCTGCGCCGGGCGTCCGCCGCGCGGTCCTGGGAAGCGTAGTAGTAGACGTCAACTCCGGTCTCCGGTGCGCGATCTTTCAGTTCCGCAAAAGAGCCGCACACCAAGGTCACCAGATAGGGCGAATGAGGCAGGTCCAGGACGTAGTGCCAGCGCATCCGGCCGTCGCCCAAGTCGCTCTGCTCCGCAAGGTCGCCGTTGGAAAGGACCGTCACCCCAGTCGGCACCGTGCAGAACACCTCGCTGGTCGCCTTTTCCACCGGAAGATCGACGCAGGGCCAGTAGAAGCGCGAATCATCGTCCTGACCTTGGCTCCAGCATTCCAGCGGGCGATCGGGATGGGCCTGGTCAGGCCCGACGAAGTAGAGCCCCCGACGCGGCTTGCAGCGGTAGTCGACCGCCAAGGTGAAGCGCTCGCCGCGCGCGAAGCTCCGGCCGAGCTCGATGCGCAGACATTCGCCGTCGTAGTCCACGCCGGATACTGCTTTCCCGTCGACGCTCACCTGCTCGATGGTCATCTCGACCGCGTTCAGCTCGACCTTGTCCAGGCCGTCCCGGCGCGCGGTCAAGCTGAGGCGTGACTGCCCCTGCAAGGTGCGCGCAGCCAGGTCGGGTTCGAAGCTGAGGCAGACATGGCTGACCACGACCGGGCGGTCGGGAACGTAGTGGGTGGCGGTGCCGGGGGGAGCGAACGGTCTGGGCATGGCGAAGGGGCCTCCGAAGATCTGCGACGTTAGCGCGAAAGCGCGTGTCTTCGCTACTTGGATTCTAGTCCATGTCAATGAAGGTCAGGGCATCCACCACCGTGGCCGGCTGCAAATCCGTGGCAAGCAAACGGACGCGAACCTCGGTTGGAACATGCGCGGGCAACATCAGCAGAGACGGTGCGAGAACCGAATCGCTCGCGGGCAGACCGGTGTGCGCCAACTCTTTCCAAGCCCCCCCCTCTTTCGCCTCAATCAACAAGCTAGCTCCCCTTGCCGTACCGGCCAGCAACGCGCCAAACCGCCGGCCCGACCAGGGAATCGGTCCCCAGATGACCTGGCCAGGGGACCATTTGCCTCCTGGCTCTTCTCCAATTGCCAGAAGTTGCCGGCCTTGACCTCCCAGAACGCGGCCAGGCGCAGCGGACTGTATCCAGCTCTTCCCCGCCCCGAAAAACTGCAGACTCGGGTCGCTCAGGTTCTCGAATCCTTGCCGCCGAATAGTGATCTTTCGGTGCATCGGTTGTCCGCATCTGGGCGACCAGCCCAGCGCGCTTTCGCGAAGTCCGAGGGCTTTGGCGGCACTGCAAACGATCTCAGCCGCGGCTGGATCGGACTGCCATCCATGTGCAAGGGAATTGAGCAACACCTTGTCGTATTGATGGGCTTGCAGCCACAGTGCCAAACCGCGACTGGCGGTGGCGCGGGTGAGTAGGGCGCTTGCAAGTTCCCGCTCGGCCCAGGCCATCGCAATCTCGTCGTAGGGTTGGTGCTCGCTGCGGGCCTGCTCGATGAACAGCCGCTGTCGAATGCTTGGCCCAACCCCCAGCGCAGAGATGGCGGCGATGGCGTCAAACCGTTCATCTGGGTCACGCAAGTGCTTAGCTTCGTCCCAGAAGCCAGCCGCAAGCGAGGCTCGCGCCTGCTGGGTGAGCCCGTCGCCACAGAGCGAGGCAAGCAACACGGCGCCGCGCGCCCGCGCGCCCGCGCCCGCGCCTGGGTCGAGCAGCAGATCTGGATCGCACGCGGGCGCAGCCAGACCGGCCAGGCGGACCAACGGCAAGCGAGCGACATCAGTCAGCGTGGTCGCACCGGGAATGAAGAGGGGCAGGGAGTCCAGGTCGAGAACGCGCTCGATGTGCAGCGGGAATACCTGATTCTGTATGCGCGCTATTCCCACGAGAGCCGAGCCCGGGGGCCCGCTTTCCACGTCGAATCCCGCATGCCAGGCAATCGGCCAGCGCTTGCCATTCTGGTCCTTCCAGGCCAGCGTGGGTGGTGGCGCTGGCTGGACCTGCAACGCGTGAACGAAGAACACAATCTCCTTGAGGCCCAAGACGGCTGAGATGCCCTTGATCTCCACGGCGCCCACTCTGGTCGCCAGCGGCATCACTGGGGGCGCCGCGGGGTCGACCAAATCGGCCCGCACAGCGCTGAGTGGTGCCAGCGCCAACTGCGACAGCAACTTCGGCCCCATCGGCCGGTATTGGTCGTGGAACGGCCAGAGGAAGTGCAGCGGTTCGCCAGCCAGCCAGGCCCCGTGCATATGGAATGTGTCGGGCCGCCTTTCGCCATAGAGGTAGTCAACCAGCAGCGTGGGCTCACGGTTCCACGCACGGCCCAGCACCCGATCGGTCAGTCCAAAAATATCGAGGACATCCATCCCGAGCGGATAGGACATGCCTCCGACATCAATATCGGCCTCAAGCAGGCGCCGTCCCAGCTGCAGCGTCGTGCCCAGATCGCGGTACAGGCCTGCACAAATGGCGATCTTGCGCATGTCAACGTCACGGGACCCATTTACCGCCGCTGCCCGCTCTTTCCATTGGCCGAGCGGACGATTGGCGAAGAGAATCGGCAGCGACAAACCGACGACTAGACCCATTCGAACCAGGATCGGCACACGGCGCGACAGCCATCCCTCTGGCACCAGTGCCGCGTGCAGGCCAAGTCCGACCAGCGCAATGGCCGGGCCTTCAAGGAATTGCATGAAGCGCCACTGGCGCATCCAATCTCCGCCAGAGACACACAGGAAAAGCCCCACAGCGCCGATCTGGAGGACGGCCGCAGCCAACGGAATCCAGGTGCTTCGCGAGAGAAGCGCGAACAAAGGAATGAGACAGAGAAAGTACGCACTACCCCGGCCAGAGAGAAAGGACCGTGCGTAGTACCATCCCTCCTGCCAAGCATGCCCCGCGCCCATCTTCGGCCAGAAGGTGTTGGGAACGACATCCCGGAAGCACAGATGGCGAAAAGCCAATAACAGAAGACACGCGAGAACGAAGACGCCGCTCGCGAAAAACCGACGCCGGCCGGACAGCAATCGCGGCGCCACCGCAAGTGCGCCATACAGCCCAGCCTCGGGCCGGGTCCATGCGAGAAGCCCGGCAACCAGAGCAAGTGCCAGATCCCAACCGCGCGATTTCGGCGCAAGCAAGAGACAGAGGGTGGACAGCGCCAGCAATCCAGCCAAGATGCCGTTCTCCAGCCCGGCCACGGTCCAGTAGTTGAACGTGGGCCACAGCAGGGGCAGCAACCCGAGCAAGGGGACGAGCAAGCATCCCACGCCCCGTATCTTCCAAATCAGAAACAGCCCCCATGCCAGCAGAGCCAGCA
The DNA here is from genome assembly GCA_003157315.1 of Myxococcales bacterium. The sequence continues at coordinate 5,352 of PMJE01000489.1, forward strand.
AGACGAAACCCAGATTGATCGCCTTGGCGGGGACGTCCAGGTTGGCGTGCAACGCCGCAAAAGGCACCAGTAGGAGGACTTCTAGCGGGTTCGAGAAACCTTCAGAAGGACTGGCCCCGGGGGTGTGGCGAAAGCCGTTCCCTGCTGCCACATTCGCGGCATAGGCATAGGTGATGGCGGCATCATCGATGGTGGGCTTGCTGAACACCGTCCAAACGTGGTGCCCCAAGAATCCGAGCGAGGCCACAAGCAGAGCGGCTGCGACGGCAGCAAAAGCCCACTTGGACAGGTCTCTGGTCGAACGAGCCGGCGGGAGCATTTCGCGCAGTCTACCCTAACCCGCCTTCGCCGACGCGATAGTCACGAATGTGCGGCCGGGGGTGTATCCTTCCGGTGCATACTGGACCTCGGGTGGAGGTGAGGGCTGCGATCAAAGCGAGTCTGCGAAGGTCACATCAGCGCCACCATGTGGCACACCCTTGGTCGACGCCGCTGCGCCTGATGCGGCCAGCACGGGCAAGGACGCCGTGACGGCTTCGCCCGAGGCTGGCGCCGCCCATCAATGCCAGTTGAATGCGAATGGAACCTGTGGAGCGGTGACGCCCAACACCGCATGCACGCCCTTCAATGCTCGTCGCTACGACGAAAGTGCCGGCTGCATTGCCACGAACTGGACCACCCTTTGGTGTTGTGCCTTCTTCTATCGATCGCAGCGAACCGCGAGCGACCAGCCTTCGTAGAAGTACACC
>PMJE01000065.1 GCA_003157315.1 Myxococcales bacterium
ATTTCTGGCCAACATGTCGCACGAGATTCGCACACCCATGAACGCGATCCTGGGATTCTCGCAGATCCTGCTCAGGGATCCTGGCCTCGCCGCAAACCAGCGGCAGCACCTGGGCACCATAGCCAGAAGCGGCGAGCACCTGCTGGAGCTGATCGACGACATCCTGGAGATGTCCAAGATCGAAGCCAGCCGTACCCCGCTCGCCCCTTCCACCTTCAACCTGCGCGGNNCTCGGCGTGCCGGCGGTGCTGCTGGCGGACGAGAAGAAGATTCGCCAGATCCTGATCAACCTGCTGGGCAACGCCATCAAGTTCACCCACCGGGGCTCGGTCCGGTGTGGCGTCGCGGTTAGGCGGGAAGTGGACGGCGCCCTGTGGCTGGCTGTCGATGTGGAAGACACCGGTCCGGGGGTGCCGGCCATCGACGCCGAGCGCATCTTCCAAGCCTTCGAGCAGACCAAGACCGGGGTCGACGCCGGGGGCACCGGCCTGGGACTGGCCATCAGCCGCCAGTTCGCCCGCCTGATGGGGGGAGACATCGCCCTGCAGAGCGAGGTGGGCCGGGGCAGCCATTTCAGGCTTGACGTACCCGTGGCCGTGGGCACGTCCGGCGAACTGACGCCCGTGGCGCTGCGCCGGCGCGTGGTCGGGATCAGATCGGGGCAGGGACCCTTCCATGTGCTCGTGGTTGACGATGAGCCCGCGAATCGCCTCTTGCTGGTGGAAATGCTCAAAGACGTTGGTTTCGGGACGCGCGAGGCCACGGGCGGGGAAGAAGCCATTACCCTGGCGACCGAGTGGTCCCCCGATGCGATCCTGATGGACTTGCGCATGCCGGGCACGGACGGCCTGGAGGCCATCCGGCGGTTGCGCGAACTCGATTCGCAACGGCGCATCCCCATCATCGCGGTCTCCGCAAGCACGTTCGAGGAGGACCGCCGGCAAGCCTTGTCTGCCGGCGCCAGTGACTTCCTCGGCAAGCCCTTCCGCGAGTCCAACCTGCTGGAGAAGCTGCGAGCCGGTCTGGGCATCGAATACGTGTACCTGGCAGGGACGCCGCACGAGGCCCCAGAGCCTGGCGGGCTTGACGATGCGCCCGCTGGCTCCGGCCGCCTGCGCTTGCCGGTGAAGACCGTCGAGCAGTTACGCCAGGCGGCCGATGGCGCCGAATACGGACGCATCATCGAGATCCTCGATGCCATGAGCAGCACGGCGCCTGAGGTGGCGACTGTCTTGCGCGAGCTCGTCGAGCGGTTCGACTACCCCGGGCTGCTCGACCGTATTGAAATGGAAGACGAGAAATGAGCGACGAAACCACCCGCCAGGACGTGGTCAGCATCCTGATGGTTGACGATAACCCGGCCAACCTGCAGGTGCTGACCAGCATGCTCAAGCAGTCCGGCTGGCGGCCACGGCCGGTGACCAGCGGGCAGCTCGGGCTGCAGGCGGCCAGGAAGGAACCACCCGACCTGGTTCTGCTCGACGTCAATATGCCGGAGATGAACGGGTACGAAGTCTGTGAGCAGTTGAAGGCCGATGCCCGCCTGGCCGACATTCCCGTGATCTTCGTCAGCGCGCTGGGCGAGACGATGGACAAGGTGAGAGGCTTCGCGGTGGGCGGCGTCGACTACATCACCAAACCGTTTCAGCTCGATGAGGTCAAGGCGCGGGTGACAACCCACCTGGAACTGCGTCGCCAGCGGCGCGAATTGCAGGCCAGCTACGACAAGTTGCGCGAGAGTGAACGCATGCGCGACAGCCTGGTGCACATGATCGTCCACGACCTGCGCTCGCCGCTGACCGCGATCTCCGCCTATCTGGAACTGTTCGGGCAAGCGGCGAAAGAAAAATTGGGGGCCGAAACCCAGGAGGATGTAGCGAACGCGCTCCACGCCACGCGCAACATGATCCGCATGATCAATGGGATCCTGGACGTGAGCAAGATGGAGGCGCAGATGATGAAGCTGGACCTGCGCGAGTGCGATCTCGTGCGGGTTGTTGGGCAAAGCCTGGACGATCTCGAATCGCTGGTGGGATCCCGCCGCCTGGCCTTCAAGCCCCCGGCGGCGCCGGCCCGGGTGCTCGCGGATCAGGAGATCATCTCCCGCATCGTGCAAAACTTCCTGGCCAACGCCCTGCGCTTCACCCCCGCCGACGGCGAGATCCATGTTGGCCTCGTGGCCGAGGCGGAGCACGTGCGGGTCTTCGTGGCCGACACCGGCCCCGGCATTCCCCCGGACTTCCGCGAAAGCATCTTCGACAAGTTCTTCCAGATCGGCGGTTCTGCGTTGCCCACGAACCGAAGCACCGGGCTAGGGCTGGCCTTTTGCAAGATGGCGGTCGAGGCGCACGGCGGCCGCATCGGCGTGGACAGCGAGCTCGGCAAGGGAAGCAGCTTCTGGTTCACGTTGCCGCGCCGGAAAGCGTAGTAGGGGCGACCTTGGGCGACCGCAGGTCGCCCCTACACAAGATGTGATGTCGTTCCGGGTAGGGGCGACCAGAGGTCGCCCGAACACGAAACGTAAAGCGGCGGTGGCGGATGGGCGGCC
>PMJE01000297.1 GCA_003157315.1 Myxococcales bacterium
GCGCTCAACCCGCCCATGCGATCGACCAGGCCCACGCCCGCGGCCTGCGCGCCGGTCCACACCCGACCGCGGCCCAGCTCGTCGGCGCGCGTGGCAGTCACGCCGTGGCTTGCGCGTCCCTCGGCCACGGTGTCGAGAAATCGCCGATACATATGCTCCAGGCGGCCGGAGATTAGGGCGCGTTCCTCGTCATTCCAGCCATGCCCGATGGACAACAAATCTGCGTGCGCTCCACGCTGGTAGGTCTCGCTGGCAATCCCCAAATGGCCGAGCAGCCCCTGTAAGTTCACCTTGAAACCAAAGATGCCAATCGAGCCAGTGAGGGTCGAAGGCGAGGCAAAGATCTCACTGGCCGGTGCAGCGACGTAGTAGCCCCCGGATGCCGCCACATCGCCCAGCGAAGCCAGCACAGGTTTGCCCGACTTGCGCAGGCGTACCAGCACGCGCGCGATGCGATCAGATGCCAGGGCCGAGCCGCCCGGACTGTTCACCCGCAGGACAATCGCACGCACCGAGGGATCGTTGCCCGCATCCTCCAAGGCGGCGATGATCCGGTCAGACCAGGCCATCTCACTCGACGGGAAGGGGAAATCGCTACCTTCGCCGTCCATCAAGGTTCCGTCCACCATGACAACCGCAATCCGACTGGGCCGCCAACGGCCTGCATCCCTTGGTTGCAGATCGGCGTCGCGCAGCGGGCCCAAGCTTTGCGCCACCGCCGTCTTCAACTCGTAGTCATCCGCGACCACGTCCACCAGCCCGGCTTCCCGCGCTTGCACCGAAGAGAACACGGCCCGATCGAGCAAGTCGCGCAACTTGGCCTGGTCAAGCCCCTGCGCCGAACGCCCCCCGGCCACGCCTGCCAGCAGCCGGCTAAAGTTGTCGTCCAAGATGGCGTTGCGATTGGCAGCCACCGAAGCCGACTGACCGTTCATCACAAACGGCTCCATCGCCCCCTTGTACTCGGCGATGCGCACCAGATCGACCTCGACGCCCAGTCGGTCAAGCGCGGTCTTGTAGAAGGTCACGGTCTGCGAGAATCCGCTGAAAGTCAGACCCACCGCTGGATCGATGAACACGCGGTCACAAGCGCTGGCCAGGTAGTAGGCACGGGTATCGGGCTGGGTCAGACGCGCGAGTACCGGCTTGCGCCGTCGGAGATCCGCAACCAACCCGCGCAGCTCCTCGATGCGGCCCAGGCCCAGATCAGGTTCTTCGATGTCGAGCAACAGCGCGGCCACCGCCGGGTCGTCGCCGAGCTGGCGCAAGCGCACCACCAGCGCCAGAAAACCCCGGTCCGCGCCTATCTCGCTCACCCGCACCCGCGCAACATAGCTGCCGGCCCAGAGCGGCGCATGGCGGGTGGGGAAGGAACGCAGCATGAACGATCCGCCCGGGCCCAGAGCAGCGCTGTTCTCGCCGCCAGCGCGCCAGTTGCCCACGCCCGCGGCGGTGATGCCCAGGCGTTCCTCTTCGATGGTCAGACCGACCAGGGCGGCGTAGTCCGCGGAGGTTGACTGCAACGCCGCGCTTCGGTAGCGCGGCCAATCCATCTCGCCGAAAAGCAGCAAGCCGCGGGCCAGCCGTAGTGAAACCCGCGCCCGCGGCAGCGCAGTCGTCTCGCCACCCTGCAACAGACGAACTCCACCCGCCATCTCCACACGGTCGGTGGCCAGCGGACGCAGGGCCGCCTCAAGATCCCATTCGCGTGGCAGGCTATTCGGGCGCCCCACGTCGCGCACCGCGAGGCCCGCCGCCAGCATCGACGAGAGTCGCACGCCCAACCCGAAGGTGAGGCTGTTCGCGGTCGGCAGACTAGTACTGAAGATGTGTTCCCACGACATACCAAACCCTGCCCCACGCCCCAGCCGCACACCGAGGCCCAGCTGCAGTTTCTGGTAGTCGCTCGGCATCCCAGGCAAGGTCGGACGCAACCACTGGAATCCGGCGCCCAGCGCCGTGCCAAACGCCAGCGGGGTTCCCAGCATGAGCGCGCCGCCGCGACCGGGCCGCTGCACGTCAGGTCGCCAGTAGTCGACCACCAGCGCGCTGGACGCTCCGGTAAGCACGCCGAGTTGCCCTGGGTTGAGTTCGACCGAGCTTCCGTCGGCGTCGCCCGCCATCGCACCGCCCGGCACCTTCACGCCACGAAATGGAGAGGAAGCAACGTCGGCAGCGCGGGCGCTGGCGGCGACACCCGCGACCATCGCCACAATGAACCAGGCGCTCTTGCGACCCCCGGGCACTGTCCGATTCCCGAGGCGAATTTCCTGGACGCTCGCAAGCTCTCGATTCTGCCCAACACGCGAACGGTAGGTTGCTCTACCGGCAGCTTGGCGGAATGCAGACATAGCGATGATCCTCTGGCCCATGGACCTGTTCGTGGACGCCGAGGTATACCAAGCCCCTGGCCAACGCCCAAGCGGCCTCATCGGACCACCATAGGATCATTTCGGATTGCGCTCACGAAGCGACCATACAGCCAAGATGCATGCGCACAAGCGCTGGCTGGTGCTAGCGGCCTGGCCGCCGGAACTACTCACGCTGCGCCGCCTGCTCGCGCAGAAGCCGATGCGCGTGGTTGCGCGGGCGGCGGGCGTGGGTCTGGTCGAGGCGGCCATCGGCGCTACTGCCGCCATTGCGGAGCTGAAACCCGATGCCATCATGTTCGTCGGCACAGCCGGGAGTTATCCCTTCCTGCGTCCCGACCTTGCCCTGGCGGGCGTGGTGGCAGTACGGTGCTTGCTCCTGTCGGCTGACGGAGTCGCGAGCGGCGAGGCCTATCTGCCAGCTAGTTTGCCGGCCAGGCAGGAAACCACACTCTCCCTTCGCCGAGCCGCTGCGGCTACCGGACTGCTCATGGCAGACGTGGCATGTCCGCTCGCCATCACTTCCGGTTCAGCCACCGTCGGACGTCGCGCCCGTACCCCGGCCTGCGACGTCGAAAATCTGGAAGCCTTTGCGGTCGCCCGTGCCGCTGCCAGGGCTGGGCTGCCGTTTGCAGCCATCCTGGGCATCAGCAATGCCGTNNGCAGCCGCCGCCTGCCGCGCAGCCCTTGAAGTGATCGAGAGAGCTCGCTGACTAGGGCGCCCAATCGACTGAACAGCCGGCGGGCAGCAAACCCGCCTTGGCCGCGCGTTCGAATAGAACCTCGATGGCGCCGCGGACGTCAGGTGCCATTTCGCGCGTGTCCTGGTTGGCGTACATGTCGAGGTAGCGTTCAAGCAGCGCGGTGTCGGCCAGGGCAGGCTCGCCTCGCTTCTCGGCGGCCAGCACCCCTATCACCTCGTCGCGATGGTCGAGTGCGTAGGCGATAGCGTCGCGCAAGACAGCGGACACCAAAGCGATGGCTTCCGCCCCAAGTCCGCGCCGAATGACATTCACCCCGAGCGGCAAGGGCAGCCCGACAGTTTCCTGCCACCATTGTCCGATCTCGGCGATGCGCGCATAGCCGCGGCTCTCGTAGATTAGGCGGCCCTCATGAATCAGCAAGGCTGCATCGATGCTCCCTGCATCCAGACACTCGAAGATGCGGGCAAAGGGCGCTATCGGCACCACCACGGGCAAGAGACCTGGCTGCATCTGGCGCAGCACCAACCACGCCGTGGTGGACAGGCCCGGTACGCCGACACGCCGCCCGGCCAAGTCGGCCAAAGCCATCGGCTGCCGTGCCACCAGCACTGGTCCAAAACCTCGCCCCACCGAAGCACCATGCGGAAGCAGCAGGTACTTGCCCGCGACCGCAGGATAGGCAGCCGCAGAGATGGCCACCACGTCGGCTTCACCCGCCAAAGCCAGTGCATTCAATTCGGAGGTGTCGCCGCGACGATGGGTAAAGGCCAGCCCTCGCGTGTCGACGCCACCTGCGCGCAGAGCGTGAAACATGAACGCATCGTCAGCGTCGACCGAGTAGGCCAGCGAGATGGGCATTGTTTCAGTTTACCTTTCACCGGCAAGGACCTGCCCGCAACCAATTCTTGTCAATTCGTGGCTGGTTCCACTCGCCGGTTCCGGGGCCAGCTACCAACTTGCCATAGGCGGTACTAGTTGCTCATCGCCTCGGTCCTGACTAACCTGCAGCGTCCGTGCCGCCCGCACCAAAAATCCTGCTGCTCGTTGCTGCGTGCTGCATGCCACTATTTGCACCGGCGGCGGCCCCTGCTGCCCAGGCGACCGCGGCCAAGCTTTCCCCGAGCAAGTCGAAAGGCAAGCCCAAGGGCAAGCCAGCGTCCAAGAAGACTGCGAAAGCCAAGCTCAAGCTCAAGCCGGCGAAGAAGACCCGCGGCAAAAAACCGGTCGCCAAGAAGAAAGCCCTGCTGGAAAGGCATGTGGTGGCCGTGAAAGGCAACCTGCCCAACGTGCTATCGCTTGGCGCGCTGGTGGTGGACCTGGACAGCGGGCGTGAGATCTTCGCGCGCAAGCCTGACCAGCCGCGCGCTATCGCCTCCATTTCCAAGTTGGCCGCGACCCTGGTGGTGATGGACCACAATCTGGACCTCGATGGGTTGACCACGATGAAGAAGATCGACTCAGAGGTCGCCCGCGGCGGAGCGCCTTCGCGCCTGCTGGAGGGCATGACCCTGTCCAACCGGGATCTGCTGCACGCGGCTTTGCTTGGATCGGACAACCGGGCGATTTCTGCCCTGGGCCGCGCGGTCGGGCTCACCACAACCCAGCTAACCAGCGCCATGAACAAGAAGGCCGCGTCTTTGGAACTGCGCGGGACGCGCTTCCGCGAACCAACCGGGCTTTCCCCAGAAAACATGTCCACTCCGCGCGAGATTCTCCAGCTCCTGCGCGCCGCCATGTCCCACCCGATTCTGGGCCCAATCGTGCGTAAGCCGGAATACGACGCCCACCCGGTCGGCCGCCCGCCCATCAGGTACGTCAGCACGCACCGGCCCGCGGCCCGGCCCAGCGTGCAGATTCTCGGTGGCAAGACCGGGTACAACGATACGGCCCGCTATTGTCTGGTCATCGCCGCGCGTGTCGATGGCCGCAACTACGGCATGGCCCTGCTGGGCACCGAGGGCAAACTCACTCGTTTTGGCGACCTGGCCCGCGTGATCGACTGGCTGGTCACACACAAAGCAAAGCTGACCACCCCGGCCATGGTTCAGGGGCCGCCCATCCCAGATGGCCTCGCCGCGATCCCCGAGAGCGCACCTCTGCCGACGCACCAAGATGCCGGTTCTGAGCCATCCGCGTCAGCGCGACCTGGGGCTGACTAGCATTCAGCGTCAATGCCCCATGCCAACAATCATGGCATAGTTGCCAATTAGATTGGCACACGACACCAGCAACCCCGTGTTCTTTCGACAGCTAACTAAGATTCCCATCGGCCCATATCTTGCTGTAAGGTAGCCACGAGTTCTGACCACAACTCCCGTTCGTCCATTGAGGAGGGGTTCCATGGCCCGCAATATTTCAAGGCTGTTGCCGCTTGTTCGTTGGCAGTACCTGCGCTGGGGAATGGTGCTACCCGCCCTCCCCTTGCTCCTGTGGGCATGCAATTCGCACCCGCTGAAGCAGCCCTTGCCGAATCCACAGCAAGAAACCGACTTCAAGGTTCTGGTTAGCCCGGAGCGTGAGGTGGACATCTTGTTCATGATCGACAACTCCCCGTCGATGGACCCCAAGCAGACTCGCTTGGCTGCCAACTTCCCAAACATGATCAATGTCTTGCAGCAGATTCCAGACCCCTCTGGCGGCACAAGTTTGCCTGACGTGCACATCGGCATAGTCAGCAGCGACATGGGATCTGGCTCCGAAGGCATCGGGGTGAACTGCAAG
>PMJE01000073.1 GCA_003157315.1 Myxococcales bacterium
CACCCCGGTGTAGGGATTGTCGACTTGGCCAGCCACCTCCAGCGCGAGAAAGACAATCAGGGTCAGTCCCGACAGCGTCGTCAGTCCGAAACCGAGAACCGTGAGCGGATTTCGTGCGTAGTTGGCCAGCCGGGCGATAGTGGGCGAAAGCGACTTGGGCAGTACCGGCATGGCGTTTTCACATATCCTAGATGGACGGTTTCTCGCGATTCTGGCGGTATCGTCTACCGTCGCCTTGAGGATAACCCGCCGCAGCCCTGGGGTCTGCAGTTAGGTTTCGCACTCGGAGCGATACCTATTGCAAGGCTTCCAGGGTGTTGACAATCACGTCTTGGAAGAAGTCAGGATTATGCAAGCCTCTCGAGCCGTCGTTGCTGAGCAGTTGCAGATTCCAGCTCGCCTTGGCCACCGCCGAGTTTGTCGCGATCGCGGGTACCGGCGTACCTGTCAAGGCGGGCGGCACGGGCGGCGCGGTCTGGCCGGTGATGGTGATGCCGCTGATCTGGCAGTCGATCTGCGACAGGGTTTCGGTGATAGCCGGAGCCGATGTTGTTGCGGTCCATGCTACCGACACCGGGGCGGCCAAGGTCAGGGTGAATGAAGTCGTACCGTGGATGGCGGAACGAAGGACCACCGCAGTTGGGGCGGCGGTCAGCAGAATGTCGGCCGTGGCGGCCACCGCGGAGCTATACTGATCCGTAGCCTGTCGGTATGCCCGCACAGAAAGTGTGTCGCCGGCGGTGTACAAGGCATCGATGACGGCCAGCGCCTTGGTTCCGATCGCGGTACTCAGTTCGCCAAGTTGCGCGTCGTTGGCTGACAGCAACGCCTCTCCGTTGGTCGACGAGGAGTGGCAAGAGGCGCAGATGGTGTCGTCGGTGGCGAAATTGTGGTTGTCGGTTTGTCCCGCGGCCTTCTCGGTGGCCGTGGGGATAGCGACGTGGCAGCCAGCGCAGGTATCGGTGACCGATAGGTGCGGGGATGGATTGAGGCGCGGCATGAAGTAGGCATTGAACCCGTAGAGCACGTCGGTTTGCGATGGAGTGTGCGGGCCCGAGAAATCGGTGGCCGCGGCGACGAAGTCATCGTGTTCGGCATTCCGGGTATTGTGGCAGGCCATGCAGGTGGCTCCCATGCCCGCGGCGGAGATGTTGGTCAGGCCGTTGGGCAAGGCCTTTAGATTTCCGCCCAGCCGAAGCTGGCTGGGGTTGCTTGCATCGTGGGGATCGTGGCAAGCCGCACAGGTGATCGCCTCCACAGTCGAGGTTTGCAGGCCCAGCCCGCGCAAATAGGCCTCGTCGGCGGCCGTGCCATCTGGCTTGTGCAGCAGGCCGGCATCGCCCGTAGCCAACTGGGCTGAGTACGCAGCAAATCCCTGGGCCGAATGGCAGCGGCCGCAGTGGGCCGCGGTGGTTCCGCGTGACTCAAAGGTGGCGTTGGACACCAGGTCGCGCTGGGCATGCGCTGATGTCTGCCACTGGCTCGGCTTGTAGTGGTGGGTTGCGTCCTGGTGGCAGGAGGCGCAAACCCCCTCGGAGAACGACACGCGCGTCCACTTGTCAGGCGTGGTATTCCCGGAACTGGTGTGCGCGGTGGACAGGTGCCCAATTGCGCCGTCCTGTGGTCCGTGGCAGTTCTCGCACTGGATGCCGGCCAGATCAGCCAGAGTGGGGTAGTTGGTTACCATGTTTTCCCAGTTGCCTGGCTGCAACTTGGTGGGCATGGTCCAGCCGCTGGTTTTCTCGACGTCGTCGAAGCCGTGGTTGACTGCTGCCGGCGAGTCGCCCACGGTGTGGCACTCCATGCAGGAGCGCGGGAAGTACGTCAGCGGCGTCACTCCGTCGGAATAGGTGCCGTTCAGTTTGTGTTGCACGGCAATCGCATGGTTCGTCTTCGACCATGGCGTGAACACGTCAGGCGCGATCTTGTCATTGTGGCAGGTCTGGCACTCTGTCTGGTAGGTGATCATCTCGCCGCGCCAGTTGCCCGCGACCATGGTCAGCGTCTTGGTGGAAACCGCTTCGCTCAGGGTGTAGCTGCCCACGACATCGGGGATGAAGCTGGGGAGCTGCGTGCTGGCGCCCGTCAGGATAGCTGCTGAGCCAGGTGCGGCTGTAGCATCCAGGCTCCAGTTCCAGGTAGTCTGCGCGCCACCGTCGCCCATCATGAACTGGCGGATGCCGACCGGAACATTTTGCAGTCCGGTGGTGGGCGGGTTCGAGCGGACGCTTACCGTGGCCTTGCCGACATTGCCTTGCGGGTCGGTCACGTCAAGCTCAAAGGTGTAGTTGCCGGCTTCGTCGGGACTGATCGGGAGTACACCGAAGTGAAGCTGCGCCATCACAGGAGTCTTGGCAGCGGCCAGAGTTTGCGTGGTGAAGGTCAGGCTTGCAGTGGCGGCGCCGACGAGCGTAGCGGTGGGGCCGGCCGTCTGAATCCACTTATAGGTCAGCGTGCTGACGTCCGAGTCAGGGTCGGCTGCGGTGCCGACCAGGGTGACCGGCGCGCCGAATCCCGCAGTTTGGGTAGCGCCCGCGATCGTCACGGCCGGGGGTTTTCCGATCGGCGCATCGCTGACAGGTGATGCATCTATTGCTGGGGCCGGAGGTCCAGGAGGGCCAGCTTCGCCTGGCGGGCCAGGAGGTCCAGGAGGGCCAGCAGGTCCAGCATCGCCAGCCGGCCCAGCCGGCCCCGCTGGGCCAGCGTCGCCGGCACATCCCGTCAAGCTGGAACCAAGAAGAAGACAAATTGCCAGTCGAGAAACACGGTTTTTCTTCATGGGCCTATGACCTCCGGAGGGACGACTGTCAGGGCTGCGCAAGATTTCCTGATTCAATAGCATTTCCGAGCGGCAAAACCAAGTAAATCGGTAGACGTAGCGTACATTGGCTACGGTTGCTGCAATTAGCCATTAGATGGCATGAGGGCCCGTTTCATGTCGCGGGGGACAGGCGATTTGGGGTCGCGCGCTCGAGCTCCACCGACGCCAAGGTAGTGGGCTGGTGACTTGACGGAAAGCCAGCTTACCCTACTGGCAGATCGCGCCCGGGCCAGGACCCGTGCAGTGAAGGTTGGCATTGCAAGTCTGATTCGAACAGCAGGCCTTGCCCGAGGTGCCGCAGGCCACGCATGTGAAGGTCGCCCCGCCGCCGCCTGCGGCCTGACAGACCAGGTTTGAGGTGGAGCAGGTGCGGGCTGCGGCCGCAGCCCCCGTACCGCAACAAGGTGCATTCTCGACACCACAGATCTGGCAGGTGTTGCTGCCGAAGCCGATCGCGCATTGGACACCGCCGGCTGTGCAGACCGGGTTGGTCCCCTGGCCGTTGTCGCAACAGGGATTGCCGAGTGTGCCGCAGGTACCGCCAGCAGAGACACAAGCGTTGCCAGAACAACTGCCGCCGCCAAGGTTGTTTGGACATTGATTGCCTGGGCCAATGCAGTTTCCGGACCTGTTACAGCAGCCGCCATTGGAGCAGGAGTTGTCCGGGCAGCAGACGCCGTTGGCTTGACCGCAACTGGTACAGGTTCCTGCGCCCATGCCCGAAGTCGTGCAACTTGTCCAAGGATCGTTGCACACACTTCCTTGGCAACAGGGCAGACCGAGTTGGCCACAGGTGGGGGGGCGATCCACGGTGACGTCCGGCAACGAGGTGTCCGCGCGAACATCTGGCGGCGGTGGCGGGAGATCAATGCCGCCGTCCTTGACTGCCGTGTTCCCGCCAGTTGCGGCCTTGGTTCCACCGGTCGTGGCTGCTGTCCCGCCGGCTACCGCCGTGGTTCCGCCGGTTGTTGTGGTGATCCCGCCAGTTGGGGTGGTGGTCCCG
>PMJE01000237.1:0-8778 GCA_003157315.1 Myxococcales bacterium
CTCGCGCTCGGTACGCTCCGAGGCGAGCAGGATCTCGGCGAGCGGCGATGGTCCCGCCGGCGGACCACCCAGGATGGCGTCGCGGCCGAGCAAGGCCACAAAACGCAGGAACCCGCTCTCGTCTTCGAGATCTTCCAGCCGGAACAGCTCGTAGGCCGCCTGCCCGCTGCTCTTGGAGTAGAGGCGCGTCTCGCGGTAGTTGGAGACGATGATCCAGCTCGACTCCGCGGTCTTGTTCGCGTAGTCCCACCCCTGCTGGATGGGCGTTAGCGAGCGACCCTTGGCGTGCTCCAGAAACTGCGTCGCACCTTTCAGCTCGATGGGCGCGACAACCCGGCTGTGGCCCTTGGAGAAGAACCCGATCGCGCCGTCTGCCGACCCACCAGAGACCACGGACTTTTCGGCGCCCAGCTCCCACTGTCCGTCCCGCGCGCGGCCGAAGGTGGCGTAGCCGAAAATGTCTCCGAACACATCGTGCAGGAATTCCCCGTGCAGCGATGTCTCCTTCGCCTCGTCGAGGGCTCCGCTGCGCAGTTGTTCGAGCCAGACCGCGATGGTCTTCTGATGTCGCCCATACAGAGATTGGTCAAGGGTGGCCATCCGGGCGCGCACCAGCCGAGGATGAAACAGCGGAAGGTGATGTTCGCGCACACACAAACGTGTATCACGCAAACCGCCAGGAGGGCGATTGACTTTGCGATATGCTCGGGCGCGAACACGGGTTCCGTCCGCAGTGGGTGCCACGATTTCGATCCCCTCCCGCCAGGTTCAGCGGCGCGAGTCCCAGTGTGCTAGCATCAAGCTCATGAACCGAGCGCGTGGAGCGAAGCAGAGCCATGGGGTGCCATGGACGTTCGTCGCGTCGGGGAGATACGCAACCCCTCGGCGCGTGCCTCTGTCTAGGGTCGCTGCCACGTCTCGCGGTGCCCGAGTAAGTCGAACGGGGAGGAAGGTGACCGTTTCAAATGTGGGACGTCGCCTCGAAAAGGCATTCGTTCAGGCCGTGCGAACCGTCAAGCGCAACGCGGCCAAGAGAGCATGACGGCGGGCGGGCCTTGGTTCGTGCTGGTTGCCGGAGTCAACGGCGCCGGGAAGTCCACGTTCGCGCAGAATCCGCACAGCATCAAGACTCTTTGCGGATTGAGTGGGGTGGCCGATGAGATCGAGATCATCAATCCCGATCTCATCACGAAGGAGATCGTACGAACGAACTCCAGCGTGTCCCTGGACAATGCCAACAAGCGCGCCGCCGATGCTTGTGAACAACGTGTGCGACGTTTGGTTGAAGGCGGCAGCCGCTCATTCGTGATCGAAACCGTCCTCAGCACCGACAAATACAAGTCGATCGTGGAACGGGCGCAGGAAAAGGGCCTTCGTTTTCTATTCGTCTATGTGGTGCTCGCTTCGGTGGAAGAAGCCGTCCAGCGCGTTGCCATGAGGGTCGCGGACGGTGGCCACGATGTTCCCGAGGACAAAATCAGGAAACGTTGGCCGCGCTCGCTGAAGAGGGTGCCCTGGTTCTGGCGGCACGCAGATCTTGCCTTTCTGTTCTTCAACGGAACGTCAGCGAAAGATCCGATCCGGCTCGCAGAAAAGCGAGCTGATTGGGTGTCTGTCCTTCAGAGCGACCTTGGACCTCCGGAGCTTGAATCACTGTGGCCCCTTCTCGTTCGGCCGCTTTCGAGGGGAGGAAAACGATAGCCCAGCACGCCGACCTGGCTGGCTTCTGGACCTAGCTGCCCGTCGATGGTCTCACTCTGAGGGCTGCTGCCCCTCCCCTCCGGTCTTTTTGGGCAGCGTGACCACGCGGCTGCGCTCGCTGTTTTTCGATGTCGTGCGCGGCCGCTCGCCCAAATACCGGCCCTGGTGCACGCCGGTGGCGTGAGCCCAGAATTTCGCCCCAGACTCTAGCGTCGCGCCCAGTGGCCAGGCCGCCACTGCATATGATTGCCGACGGCCTGCCAGTGCGGCGGCACCCACACCCAACCCGCCCGAGGGGCTTCCCAGCGGCCTGGCGCCCATCGGTATTCGCGTCCATCCCAAATCCAGTCACCCTCGATCCAGAGGTACCCATTCCCGGGACGGCGTGGCACTACCTCAACCCGGCGGGGCGGCGGCGGCCCAAGCGCGATGTTGACCTCTGACACTACTGGATCGGGGTAGACGGCAACCGGAGCAGGCGGGGGCGGGGCAGCGACTGGCTCCCAATATCCCTGATGGAAAACCCACTCGCCATTTTCGTTCACCCAGCGCGCATCGACCCAGACTCGGCCTGGCGCGGGCGGCTCCTCCCAACGGCCACCCATCCACACGTGGCGGCCGTCCTGCCATCCCCAGTAGCCCCGGATCCAAACGTGACGTGGCGAAGGGGCAACTGGCCGCATCTCCGTCCTGGGCGCCGGAGGTGCCATACGCAGCCGCCACGCCTCTTCGCGCGCTTCCCGGTGAACTTCTTGCGCACGTATTTCTCGCCCGCGCTCGGCGGCTTCCCGATCCCGGGCCGCACGATCGCGATCCATGCGTTCGCGATCCACACGCTCGCGGTCCAGGCGATCGCGATCCATGCGCTCGCGATCCATACGCTCGCGTTCCGCGCGCTCGCGATCCATGCGGCCACGATCAGCGCGCTCGCGATCCATACGATCGCGCTCCACACGATCGCGCTCCGCACGCTCGCGGTCCTGGCGCGCACGATCTTCCTGCTGACGCCGCTGGACCTGCTCAACCTCGCGGCGCTCATTGTCTTTCAGCTTGCGCCGCTGGTCCTGCTGTTTCTCGTGCGACTCCTCCTCGCGCTCCGCCAACGCGGGCAGCGCAATTCCAAGTCCGAACAAGACGGCAGTGGCTGTGACCCAAATTCTCATGGCGTTCTCCTTAGGCGTATACTGTATCGACGAGTGCGGCCCTGATTCAATTCGATTCTTTCGGCATGAAATGCCAACGCCGCCGCCACGCATTAGCGTGCGTCGATCGCCGGTGGCGAGGCTCGCCGGGATAGGCTGTACCCTGTGTTGGAGACAGCTTCATCGCGCAGCCTTGGCCCTCGCCACCTTACAGCGACGAACAGACAGTGGATCGCGCCTTGGACCTGCAGGGGACATCGGCAGTGAGCCAACCAACCACCGAAGTACCGATCGACGGGATTTTGGACCTGCACACCTTCTCACCCAGGGAGGTGAAGGCTCTCATACCCGAGTACCTGGCCGAGTGCCGCCGGCGCGGAATTCTCGAAGTGCGCATCATCCATGGCAAGGGCATCGGCGCTCTGCGCCGCCAGGTTCACGCCATCGTCGGCCACCTGCCTGAAGTGAATTTGTTCCGCCTGGCGGACGAGAGCGCGGGCGGATGGGGCGCCACCCTGGTCACCCTGCGGCCCGCCGAGCAGCGCTGAGTCCGGCGGCACGAAGTGGCGCAGGGTCAGGTCTCTCGCTCGGGCTCACATGGCTTGGTCGATGCTTCGCGCCTTGCCTATGTGGTCACATGTGGCTACACTGAACCGATGTTGGCGAACGTGCGCGCCGCCAAGGCGAGACTGTCCGAATTGCTTGAGCGAGCCGCGGCCGGTGAAGAGATCGTCATCACCTCGGACGGCCGGCCGAAGGCCAAGCTGGTGGGCATCCAACCAGTTCGCGCACACTACCGCGTCAACCGGCGCCTCTTGGCCGTGGCCAGCCGAAAGTCCGGCACAGCCGCCGAGAAGCTCATCCGCCAAGAGCGCGACGGCCGCGGCTAGCGTGTACCTCGACAGCGCGATCCTAGTGAAGTTGCTCGTGCGTGAGCACGACAGCTTGTTCTACGCGAACATGGTCGACGGTCAGATCGCTTGGTCGGCTGAGTTGGCCCTGTGCGAGTGCTTCTCCGCGCTGCTGCGCAAGGAACGTGAAGGCACCGTCACCAGCCGACATCGCAAGGCGGCCTGGCAGCAACTGGAAGATGACGTCAAGGGTGGGCGCCTGAATCTGGTGGGGACAACCCGTTCAGTTCTTGAGAGCGCCAATGCCATCATGGCCGCGTGTCACCCGAATGTGGCTCTGCGCTCCCTGGATGCCATCCACCTGGCCGCCGCCGCACAATGCGTTTCGTGGCCTTTGTGTACCAACGACTCCCGCATGCGCGAAGCCGCGGCCCGCATGGGCTTTCCCCTGTCACCGCTGCCGCGTGCGGGGTGAGTCCAGGAGCGGCTCGCAGTTGTTTCGGATGGCCATCTCACCGCATCAGATCGTCTTCGCGGAGCGACTCGCGCAGGGTCCCAAATTGCGACCTTAAAGATTCGCACGGCGCGCCGACGTCAACCGCTCACTTGTTCCCACCCCGTTCCGGCTTGGCCGCAAGAGCTTTGACGAATTCGTGGGTGGAGACAACCGTGGCCTGCGCCGCCAACACCTTCTCCGCCAGCACCCGGTGGACCTCATCGTCCATGTCGGCGCAGGCATCGGAAATGACGACAAGCTGGTAGTCCATGTCGGCAGCCCAGCGCACGGTTGACAGAACCACGCCGCTGGTGGAAATGCCGAACATCGCCAGCGTGTTTATGTTGTTGGCGCGCAGGATCGATTCCAAATCGGTGGTGGAGAATGCGCCCACACGTCGTTTGGTGACCACGATATCGCCCGGCTGGGGAGCTACGCGTGCATGGATCTCGGCCCCTGGCGTGCCCTCGCGCAAACGGCCCGACTCTTTCAGGCCGGCAAAGCGCTTGTTCTGGCGACTGACCTCTGGGTAGCCGTCGCGAAAACGCACGACCACGTAGATGACCGGCAAATGGGCCTGCCGCGCCTCCTTGAGGATCGCGCTCGCGTTGTCGAGAACCGCGGCCTGTGTCTTGTCGGGCAGCATGCCCACGATCTGGTTCTCGTAGTCCATAATCAGAACCGCCGTCCGCCCTCGGTCAATGGAAAGTTCATTCTTCGCGGGGTTCTTGTCCTGCTTGTCAGCGGCGGTCGCCTGGGTTGCTGGCAGGCTGAAAATCGTGGCCAGGGCTACGACAAGCAGAACCGGTTTCATCATGCTGCACATTGGTTGGCTCCTCCGGTTTGAGGTGGTGGCGCGAATCGGCTGGGAATCTGCTACGCCGCTGACTTGATCTCAACCTGCACTTGCGCCGCCGCGCACGCTTTGCGCGTTTGCGATCGCGCGCGGCGAAAGGTCATTGGGCCACGACGAGGTATCCTTGGTGTGGGGAGACGAGACGATGGCGACCCTCAGAGCAGCCAAGCTCACGGAAGCCGAGATTGCGACGGCGTTGTCGACCTTACCCGGTTGGAGATTCGAAGGTGGCAAGCTCCACCGCGGGTACAGGTTCAACGACTTCGTTTCCGCCTTTGCTTTCATGGCTGGCGCGGCGCTGGTGGCCGAGCGCATGGACCACCACCCCGAATGGTTCAATGTGTGGAATGCAGTCCGTATCGACCTTTGGACTCATGACGCTGGTGGGGTGACAACGCTCGATGTGCAGCTGGCCCAACGGATGGAGGAACTGGCGGCCCGACAGTTCGCAAGATGAAACCAATACTGGCCCTAGCCAAGGCAACCCCTGTCACGCCGACGCCTTCGCCACCCGCGGCCGAGCGCGAGACAGAGGCAGCACGGTCAGGTAAGTGATCGAGGGCTACATGATGCTGGCGAATGCCTCAAAGGGCATCCGGGCGGGACGCTGCTTTTCTGCCTGAACCTGCCAGTCCGCCAGCGCTGGCGAGATCTCCTGAGCGTGGCCGCCCATGATGATCAGGGTGATCACCTGGGCGCCCTCGGGTAACGCGAGAACCTGCCGAGCCGCCTGGGGATCGAAGCCGGCAACTGGGTGGCTGGTCAGGTTCTTCTCGGCCGCGGCCAGCATCAACAAGGCCGACGCCATGCCGGTGTCGAACTGGTAATAGTCGCGGCCGTCCGGCGTGCGGCAGTCGAGATCAGCCTGTGACCACACCGCGACCATCATGCAAGCCTGCTTGGCCCAGGCCGCATTCCCTGGCTTGAGGGTCGCGACCATGCGCTCCAGCATGCCCGGACTGTGCACGAACACAAAGCGCCAGGGCTGCTTGTTCGAACAGGACGGGGCCAGCCCCGCTACCGCGGCGAGGTCTCTGATTATGGCCTCGCTTACCTCCATCGGCGCAAACGAGCGCAGCGACCTACGTTGCTCCACGACTTCGCGAAATTCCATGGTGCCTCCGGGCGCCAGTCTAGCGCGTGTCGGATGCGCTCGCCCTACTGGCGCGACTGCGGTACGCTGCCGGCCGGTGAGATTGAGCAGTCTCTTCGACGCAGATTCTTTTCGGCGCCATCGCCTGGGCTATGCCTGCGCCGCGGGGATCATTGCGCTGGCCTTGCTCGAGACGGCCAATGCGCTGCTTGCGCCGCTGCGCACGCCTACCGACCAAGACTGGCGCTCGGCTGCCACCGCACTCCGGGCCGGGTTTCGGCCGGGCGATCTTATCGTCGCTGCGCCGGCCTGGGCCGACCCGCTGTTGCGCATGCAGCTCGGCGATCTGATCCCGGTTGCCGTGGCCGGACGGCTCGACGCCGCCCGCTTCGGCCGCATCTGGGAGATCTCGCAGCGGGGAGCGCAGGCACCGGAAAGCCAAGGCAGCCGCGTCGTGCAGTCGAGCCGCCACGGTGCGCTCACCCTGCGGCGCTATGAACGTCCAGCCAGCCAAGTGTCGTTCGATTTTGTCGCAGAATGGAACCACGCCATTGTCTCGCGCGTCGCGCCCGGGGCTCAGGTGGGCTGGTGCTATCGCGTGCCCGACCGCTTCGACTGTGCCAATCCCCCGGCCCAGTCGGTGAAAGCCGAGTTGCTCGAGATCGACACTAGCCCGCATTTGGCCCTGGCCACGTCGCTGACTGGCCACGCAACCACGGTCATCGAATTCGACCATGTTCCGCTTGGGCGCGAACTGGCGGTGGGGGCCGGGCTGCACAATGTGTGGCAGCGCAAGTCAGGCAAGGGAACCGTCAGCCTGCGTGTGCTGGTTCAGGGACGCGAGTTGGGGCGCATCCCGGCTGGCAGCCTGACCGGTTGGACCCTGCGCAAGTTCGACACGTCTGCGCTGGCCGGACAATCGGAGAGCGTGCGTTTCGAGATTACCGTGGATGACCCGACCGCTCGCTATTTCGGCTTTGCCGCGGAGGCGCGCAGTTGATGGACGAGGTCGGACAACGCCGAGGTTGGCGACGCCCGTGGATCGTGCCACTTGCGCTTGCGCTGGCAACCAGCGGCTGGCTGCTGGCCGTCGAGGGCAGTCAAGGCTTGGCCCGGGACGAGGCGCAATACTTCCGCGCCAGCGAGCGCTACTGGGGCTGGTTCGAAGCGCTCGCAGATGCTGTGCGCTCGGGCAAGCCCAGGCAGGCTTTCTCGCGCGCGGTGGTCGACAGCTACTGGGGCGACAACCACGAGCACCCGCCGCTAATGAAGACGCTCTACGGTCTGTCGTGGCGCCTGTTTCATCGCTGCGACTGCGTGGGGGCCAAGCAAGGACTGCACCCAATCGCGGCGCACGGCAAGCATCGGACGCTGCCCCTGTTTTCGCGCGAGTCGACCGCCTTTCGCTTTCCCGCCATCCTGCTCGCTGGCCTGGGTGTGGCGCTGGTCTACGGGTTTGCCCGCCGCCTGGTCGGGCCGTGGGCGGCGGCAGGCGCAGCCGTGCTTTCGGTCGCGCAACCGCACTACTTTTTCCACGCTCAGATCTCGTGCTTCGATGCGCCGATTGCGGTCATGGCCCTGCTGGTGGGGTGGGCCTACTGGAAGTCTTTGCGCTCGCCCCGCTGGGGCATTCTGTGCGGCGTCTTCTATGGCTTTGCCCTGGCCACCAAACACAATGCCTGGCTGATCCCTTGTTTCCTCGTCGTCCACTACCTGTGGATGCGCCGAGGTGATTTCACATGGGAACCCTCAAAGGGTNNTGTCCGTCCCGAAGGCCGGCGGACTCCCCACGCGATTTCGCCTGCGCCCGCCACGCATCCCCCTGGCCTTCGTCTCCATGGCCAGCTTGGGCCCCATCGTCTTGTTCGCGCTCTGGCCCTGGCTGTGGCACGCGCCGGTGGCACGCGCGCGCGAATGGGTGAACCGGCACGCCCAGCACGAGCACTACAATTTCGAATACCTGGGGCAAAACTGGAACCTGCCCCCGCCGCCGGCCCAGGCCGGCCGCTGGCTGCTGCGTGCGACGTTTCCTTTTGTGTCGACCGGGTTGACTGTGCCGGTCACCACCCTGGCCTTGGCCGCGACAGGTGCGCTGGTGCTGGCCCGCCGTCGCCGGAAGAAGGCAACCGAGGACGAGCCCGCCATCGTCAATCTCGAGCCGCCCGAGCCAGGGGCGCGCGCCTCGTGGCTGCGGCCAGGCGCGGATGTGGATCTGGCGCCCGGCATGTTCCTTGCGGTGCAAATTTTGGGACCGCTCGGAACTCTGGCACTTCCCTCGACGCCGATCTTCGGTGGGGTGAAACACTTTCTCACTGCTATGCCCTTTTTGGCCATGCTGGCCGGCGTAGGCCTGGCTTGGGTCACGCGCCAGGCGGCAGACCTGGTGCGACCGTCACGCCTGCGCCAAGCCTTGCCTGCGGCCCTGGCCGGCCTGCTCTGTCTGCCGGCGGTGGCCGAAACCCAACGCTCGCATCCTGACGGCCTCGGCCACTACAATCTTCTGGCCGGCGGGTTTGCCGGTGGTGCTTCGCTGGGCATGAACCGGCAGTTCTGGGGCTATTCCGTGCTGCCGCTTCTGCCCTGGATAAAGGCGCATCGCCCCCCGTCCAACCGCGTCTACTGGCATGATGTTCTTCACG
>PMJE01000237.1:8867-9057 GCA_003157315.1 Myxococcales bacterium
GCCCAGGTGTATGCCCACGAAGGCGTGCCCTTCGTCGTCGCCTATCAGCGCGAGGCGCCCCCGGCGCGCCAGGAGCCTTTGCCGCCATGACCCGATTTGAACGTCTGTTCTCCAGCGTTTGGGGGCTGGCCATCATCTACCTCGTCTTCTTGGGCACCTACCTGGGAGCCTCGGATGGGCGGCTTCGGCA
>PMJE01000434.1 GCA_003157315.1 Myxococcales bacterium
CCGTCGCTGGAGTGATTGGCGAGGCCGAGCGCAGCGAGCGGGGCATGGGTGGCGGGTGGGGGGCCGTAGGGCGAAGCGTACCCTCTCAGGGTTCCCATGGGCGCGTAGGCTCAGGCGGGCTAAGCCCGCCGGAGCCAGAGCGCGGGAGGGGTTGGGAACCCTCTCAGGGTTCCCATGACCAAAGAAACCTTGATTGCGTCGAGGGGCAAGGCCGTCTAACATGCAACCCGCTTCTACCCCTTTGGAGCCATCCACCATGCGTACCACGCCCATCGTTGTCCTTGGTATTGTTGCCTCGCTCTCCTCCGCAGCGAGCGCTCAGATTGCGCCCGCTCCAGCGGCGCCGACGGCCAGTGCGCCAGCGCCCCAGCCGGCTTTTGCGCCTGCGTTTGCTCCGGCGGCCGCACCTGCGCCAGTATTCGCACCTGCACCAGCTCCGATGGCAGCGCCTGCACCAGCTCCGATGGCAGCGCCTGCTCCAATAGCAGCGCCTGCTCCGGTTCCGGCTCCCGCCGCAGCGCCGGGCAGCGAGGCCAGCGTGCCTGCTGCCACCGCGGGAGAAACTGACGACCAGCCACGCGGATTCATCCCGCAGAACTCACTGGCTGGGTCGGTGGGCCTTCTGCGCATGGGCGCGGCCGAGGTGGGGCGCTTGTGGCAGTTTCGCCTGGGCTTGCACGGCGAGTACTTCTCGACCGACAAGATGCTGATTGAGAGCGGCGACTTCCAGAATGGCGGGGACACGAACACCCGTTTCCAGGGTGCGCTAACCTTTGGGCTCACGCCGCTGCAATTCATGGAGATATTCGGCGCGGTGTCGGCCTCGGGCAACAAGAACACGCGTTGTCTGGCGTCCCAAACAACCCAGTGCATCAGCGAAGCTGGACGGACCGACCCCGAGATCATCAAGGCTTTCGGCGACCTGATCCTAGGAACCAAGGTGGCCTATGCGTTGCCAATGGGCCTCAGCATCGGCGGCGAGCTGGGCGTGCGCTTGATGTCCTCGGTGGGTGGGCTGACCTTCAGTGGCGATTCGACCTCTGTGTGGATCAATGCCCTTGCGAGCTGGGATTTCCAGGCTCTCGCGCCCGTGTTGCCTTTGCGTGCCCACCTGAACCTGTGCATGTACTTCGACAACTCCTATAAGACTCCACAATACCCTGACGGCACCACGGTCTACTCGCGCTACGTTTCTTCCTTCGCATACGGCCTCGGCAAGGATCGCTTCAGGCTCGCCTTTGGTCTTGATGCCCCGGTGGCTGACTTGGGCGATTGGTTCTCGTTGCGTCCTATGCTCGAGTATCACTTCGAGTACATCACGGCTGATGGAGACCCGAATTTCGCCGCTTACGGTCCGGACTGCACCTCGACATCGACGAGCTGTCGCAACAACCGGAGTCAGATGTGGATGACCTTGGGTCTGCAGGCTCAGATGGTGCACAGCCTGACCCTCATGCTGGGCGTGGACTTGGAGTTGGAGGCGGCGGGTTACCCATACGGTCCGCCTTTGGCGCCGTGGAACTTCCTGTTTGGCGTCAGTTACCCGCTGGACACGGTTCCGCGAGTTGTGACGCGCAAGATCGCTGTCGAAAGAGTGGTCGCAGCGCCGGCAAGAGAAGGCACTGTGGCAGGCAGGTTGGTCAGCACCGTCGGCACGCCGGTGGAGGGCGCGGTGGTTGGGGTGACCGGGCGCGGGCATTCACGTGTCCTCGCAGAGGCGGATGGGACCTTCCGGAGCGTGCCACTTGAACCCGGCCTGGTCGAATTGCTGGTTGTGGCCCCCAACTACGAGAATGCGACCGCGAAGGTCGAGGTAGTGGCGGGACAGACGGCCAATATGGCCATCACGATGACGCCGCGAGCCCCGGCAGCAAAGATCGCCGGCCGTGTGACCGAGGATTCGGGCAAACCCGTAGTCGCTACCATCAGACTAGCTGGCCCGCAGATCGCCGAGGCCAAGACCGACGACGCAGGCAACCTGTCGATCGCGGTCCAGGCGGGTCAATACGCACTCCGGGTGGAGGCGGACCAGTATCTGAGTCGCGAGATGTCGATTGAAGTGAGGGAAGGAATGGACACCCCGCTCAACGTCATCATGCACGCGCGTCCTGCTGTTGCAGGGGTGGTCTACAAGGACGGAAAGATTACTCTGCGCCAGCCCATCAGTTTCAAGGCGAAGGGCAACAAGCCGACGGCCGAATTCGCGCCCGGCGCAACCCGTGTTCTCGACGAGGTGGTTGACCTCCTGATCAACCATCCAGAAATCCGGCAGATTCGCGTCGAAACGCATACCGACAACAGCCTGCCGCCGGCCAAGGCGCAGGAACTCACCAACCAGCAGGCCCAGACGATTGCCGACTACATCAGCAAGCAGGGCGTGCCCAAGGACCACGTGGCGGTTGAAGGAATGGGATCGACCAAACCGCGCGCGCCCAACCTGGGCAAGGCTGGCAAGCTGAAGAACCGCCGAGTCGAGATCGTGGTGGCGCAGTAGCCACTCATCGACCGCTTGTTCACGATGTTTGCGCCGCTCGCCCACAGGGGCCGCTGGCCTTCCGGGCCAGCGCAGGTCGGCCCGGGTGCGCGTGCGCGGTAGCGTGAGCGGCCGGTGTGCCGCGGCCCGCGTGGGCGGGTTGCGTGAGTGGTAGCGACCAGCGTGGTGTGGCTTGCGTGGGCGGCCAGCGTGAGCGCGACGGGTGGGCAGGGTGGGTTGTCCGTCCCGAAGCCCCCAGGGGTGTGCGGCCCGCGGCACCCGAACCGCTTACGCCCTACGCTTTTCGCCTCCCGCGTACCCCACACGAACACGCTCACACCCTCGCGACCCGCTAGCCGCGTGCCGGCCCTTCGGGCGGCCCCGAATCTCCCGATGGGCCGCAGCTACTCTCGGCTCTTCAGGATGAGCAGGCGGTAGTTCGCGTACTCGGCCTGGCCGCAGGAGTAGAGGATCTCGGTCAAGAGGCGGTAGGGTGTGTTTCGGTCCGCGATGATGGTCAGCTCGCCGTCGAACTTCTGCCCAGTCATCTCTGCCACCTTCTTTTCCTTGCGCGCCACCCGGTTCAAGATCTCGACCAGCGGGCTGATATAGTACCCGTTGTCACCGTCGCGCTTGAGCGCCGGATCAATCTTCCCACTGTTGATGGGCGCCACTGGCTCGCCATCGACCAGCACCACACGTTTGGTGACGGTGACCGCGATCGCCTGCTTGGCGTTGAGCCGGCTGATGGACGACGGCAGCATCATGTTTTGGTCCTGATTGACCAACAAGGCGGACGAGGTGAAGGTCTTAAGCAAGAACACCAGGATGATGGTCATCATGTCCATCATCGGGGTGATGTTTAGGCTGGTGATCTCCTCCGGCTCGGCCAGCTTGCGTGCGAAAGCGCGGATTGCCTTCTTGCCCTTCAGACGATCCGACACCTCAGACGAAGCAGACGCAGCCTCGGCGCTCATCACAAAATCCCCGCTG
>PMJE01000498.1 GCA_003157315.1 Myxococcales bacterium
CAAGCAGGTGAACGACGAACACGGCCACAAGATCGGGGACGCGATTCTGAGGCTGGTGGCGCGTACGCTGGACGCCAGCTGCCGCGCCTTCGACATCGTGGCGCGCTGGGGCGGCGAGGAGTTCGCCGCCATCATCTTGCACGTCGACGCCCGGCAATTGGTGCTGGTGGCGGAGAAGTTCCGCGCCATGGTGGCGGCCAGCGGCCTGCGCCTGCCCGGACAGTCGATTGGGGTTACCATTTCGATCGGCGCCGCGGCTGCCCAGGCCGATGACTCTGCCGAAACCCTGGTCAAGCGCGCTGATCAAGCGCTGTACGAGGCCAAGCGCCTGGGCCGAAACCGCGTGTGCGCGGGATAGCAATACTGGCGTTCATTGTCCGTCGTTGAAATGCGGAAGTGAGACTTCGCTCTCCTCGCACAGCAGCCTGCATAGACAGTGTCCGTGTCCGAGCGCGAAAGGCCGTCTGCCAAGATTTTGCTTGCCAGGTTCGCGTTGCGGGCATAGTCATTGTCGCGTTGAGGCGGTCGGGGCGGGGCGGCGGGCGCTGACGTTGTTTCACACCACGAAACCCGGAGCAAGAAGCATTGGGAGGAGGACTCATGACCATCACCCGTATCGGAATCTACTGTCGTCAGGCGTTCTTTCTGTCTGCTGTCGTCACCTTTGCGGCGTGCGCGAATTCGCCTGCTGCGGATGGCGGTGGGCAGGGGGGAAGCGGGGGCTCGTCTTCAGCCAGCTCGCATGGAGGTGCCGGCGGCGCGAATAGCGGCGGCGCGAACACCGGCGGCGCAAAGACCGGCGGCTCGAACAGCGGCGGCGCGACGAATAGCTCCGGCGGCGTGACCGCCTCCGGCGGTGTGAGCAATTCGGGCGGAGCAGCGACCTCGGGTGGTTCCACTGCCAGCGGTGGAAGCGCGGGTGGCGCGACCAGCTCGGGTGGGGTGGCGGTCGCGGGTTTGCCCAGCGCTTCGGCTGTGCTGGAAGCCATGCGCCGAGCGAATGACTGGTTCATGGGCGCGCATCCGGATGCCACTGCGGACATCGTGACGGACAAGACCAGGCCAAGCAATCTCTGGACTCGGGCCGCGTACTACGAAGGTCTGATGGGGCTCTACAACGTGGAGCCAGACGCGACCAGGAAGGGGAGCTACTACGACTACGCCGTCGCATGGGGTGAGAGCCCCACCCATCCTTGGCTGCTGGCCAACACAAAGGCAGGCGTGATGTCGACCGACGCGAACAATCAGGCCTGCGGCCAGACCTATATCGATCTCTACAAGATCGATCCGCAGCCGATTCGCATCCAGGAAATCAAGGCCAACCTCGACGACATGGTGACAAACGGGACATCGAACGTGTGGTGGTGGATCGACGCCATCCAGATGTCCATGCCGGTGTTTGCCAAGATGGGGGCGCTGCAGAACGACACCAAGTACTTCGATGCCATGTGGAACCTCTACAATGACTCTCGCACCCAGGAAGGCGGAGGCCTGTGGAACCGGGCCGACGGGCTCTGGTGGCGCGACTTGCACTACACGCCAAGTCTGCCAAGTGCCGGCGACGGCGGCACCGATGGCGTCAGCGCGGGCGGCATGGATGGCGCCAGCGCAGGCGGCAGCGATGCCAGCAGCGATAGCGGCATCGATGGCCGTATGGATGGCCCCTCCGCTGGCATCGCCGACGGCGGCGGCGATGGCGGCAGCGATGGCGGCGCTGCGGTCGTCCCCGATTGGAGCAGCAAGCAGACAATCACCCTAGCCATGAGCCAGGCCCTGCCTGCGCAAACCCAAGACTCGTACATCGTGGCCCCCAACGGCAAGAGCATCTACTGGTCGCGGGGCAACGGCTGGGTCTTCGTTGCTCTCGCGCGCGTTCTCGACGTCCTGCCGGACAACGATCCGCATCGCGACACCTACGTGGCGGACTTCAAGGCCATAGCCAAGGCCATCGTGCCCCTGCAGCGCAACGACGGCTTCTGGAACGAGAGCCTTTTCGATCCCAACCACTGCTCCAGCATCGGCCTGGCCGGCGACGACGGTCCGGAAACCAGCGGGACCGCCTTCTTCACCTACGGCCTGGCCTGGGGCATTCGCAAGGGGTTGCTCGACGCTGCGCTCTACGGCCCGGCCCTGCAAAACGCCTGGAACGGACTGTCCAACATCGCACTTCGCTTTGACGGACTGCTTGGCTACGTGCAATCCACGGGTGCGCTTCCCTGCACCGAAGACCCGCAACACCCTGGACGCCTGGGTCAAACCATGCTTGCCAACTTCGACGACTACGGGGTTGGGGGTTTCCTCTTGGCGGGCAGCGAGGTCTACCAGCTAGTGAACAGTGGGACGGCATCTAGCACTGGCAGATATACGTGCAACGAAATCATCGGCGGGAGTCTTTCCGGGCAGTGGTTCGCGGCTGGGTTTGAGAGTATCGTGGATGATAGCCGTTGGCAGATCATTCCCAAGTCAGAGGCATACACCAACGTCTGGGCCGATCCGGCGAACGCCTTTTGGACAACCGCGCCCACCTCACCCTGCACCAATGGAAGCGGCAATCCCGATCGGGTCATCTTCATCGCCTTCAATTGGACCTACACGAGCGCAGTTCCGTTCCAATTCGATTTGGAGAACATCATTGCCAACATTCAGGCGAAGTATCCGAACGTCAAGCGCATCGACCTGATGACCATGATCCGCGGTCCCAACAATCAAACCTGCGGCCAAGCGACGGGAGAGGACTTTGTGCAACCGTTTGTCGATGAGGCGATTGCCAACGTCGTCGCCGCGCCCCATACCGTGCAGGTCACCGCTGCTCCGAAATTCTACGTACCTGATTGCAGCGCATTCGACCCCAAGACGACCCCGCACTTCACCGCGGATGGCAACACCGCGATGGCCCAGATCATCGGCAGCTACTACGCCACCGATCAGTAGCAAGACGCATTGCCAATTGGGTTGTGTGCGCCTTTGCAAGGGCGCACACAACCTGGCACCACCAACTGGATGCTGGTTAGCTATTCCACACAGAGGCACAGAGAGCTCAGAGATCGGAAAGAAGGAAGGGTTCGGCTCGGACACAACCTTGAACCATTCCCATCCGGTGAGACTCTGTGACCTCTGTGCTCTCTGTGTGGAATAGCTAACTTCGATCCACGGTCCGCGAGATGCCGGTCAAAAGTCGAATGACAAGACCGGCAGGGTGATTGTCTCGCCGAGTACCTGGGGTGGCGCGACCTGATAGACGCCTTGACCTCGGGCTGGAGCATAGTAATCAAGCGCGCGATTCTCCTCATCGCCCTGCCTGGCCATCTTCACAATTCCTGGAATTGCCAGAGCTAGCCCCACACCGAGGCAAACCAGGTCGACCGCAACTCCGACGAGCAACCGACCTTCCTGACCCGATTCGATATTGCTCGGATAACCCGGGGTGGATACCATGATAGCCGTTCCCACGATGTCGCCGACCCCGAGAATGGCGAATCCGACGATCATCAAAACCTTTCCCGTGCTCTTGCGCCGCATCCGCGCGTCGGCCGCGGCGGCGGCCAAGGGCGCGAGCCCGGGGTCCATGGCCAGTCGCTGGGAAACCCGTCCCGGGGAATCGCCGGAAAGATCGGAAAATGCGTGTAGCTGCTCGGGCGTCAGTGCCAGGGACCGCATGGGCTGCACCGGCTGCGCAGGCGCAACCGGCGGCATGGGTTCCACAGAAGGCGTGGGTTGCGCCGGCTGCCCAGGCTCAACCGGCGGTATGATTTGCACTGCAGGTGGGGGTTGCGCCGGCTGCACGGGCTGCACCGGCGCCACGATCTGAGGTGGATAGGGCGAGGTGGTCTGGGCAGACGCCGGACTCACGCAGAGCCAACTCAAGGAGATGAATCCTGCAGCGACGAGTATCCGCTTGGCGATCATGGTTGCTCCTTTGGTGAACGCGCTACTGCAACATTCCGGATCTCGTGCGTAGGAGATAGACAACATTTTGCACGCGAAATCCAGCCCATGGGTCGACATGATCACCCAGTCGCCTGCGCCAAGCAACCTTCGCGTGGATCCCAGCAGACTGCGGTAGACTGGTGGCCATGCGACGCAACGCGAATCCCGATGCCGGTTTCACACAGGTCGCAGTGCGGCTGTTGATTTTCACTTTCATCTTCCCGGTGATCCCGTGCTGTGGCGGGAACGACCGGCTGCTCGCGGCCGACGCTGCGCCGCTGGCCGCGGAATCGGGGGCCGTGGATGGCCTGCCCGTGGCCGACGCTGCCAAGGACGTCAGCATCTCCAGCTCGGGGACTCGCACCGCCTTGCTGACAACAACTGGCAGTGCATCCAACACAGCCCCGGACACCGTCGCGACCACGGGGACAGGCACAACCTCCCAGACGGCGACCGGTACCGGCTCGGCGACGAGCGCCGGAACCGCATCGAATACGTCAACCGGTAGCGGCACCGGTATTGGCGGCAGCGGCACCGCCACCAGCACGGCCACCAGCCGGTGTGAGGCCGCAGGCCTGGTCTGGAAAACCGCCAACAAG
>PMJE01000197.1 GCA_003157315.1 Myxococcales bacterium
GCGTCCATCGTGAACGACGGCGGCGCGTCGACCCTGGTGCGCCAGGAGCTGGCGCGCAACCTGGAGATCTTGCAGGGCAAGCGCATCGTGATCTGGGCCTTCGCCGAGCGCGACCTGCGCTTCGGCATGAAGGGCTGGGCCAAGATCGCTCTCGACGAGTAGCGCGCTCGCGGCTAGCGAAGGATCCCCGCTCGAACACCGATGGGTTGGTAACCGAGATCCTGGGTGGCCAGGGAATGGTCGAGATCCGCGTCTTGGGTCAACCCGGCTATGGTGTGTTCCATGAGCATGGGGCGGCGATTGAGGGTGCCCCATATGCGGGCGGCGATTCTGCACAGGCCGGCGGGGATGGTCAGCATGGGCTTTGAGAGCCCTTGCTTCTCCAGCATGAGCCGCGCCAGTTCGCGCAGCGTGACGGTTTCGCCGCCTGAGAGGTTGTAGGTCTTGCCGAAGGTGACGGGATCGCCGGCCATGGCCAGCAGTCCTGAGAGAAGATCATCGACGTGGACGGGGCTCTTGCGTGCTCGGCCGCCGGCCACCATTGGCACCACGGGGTAGCGTTTCACGAAATCGGAGTACAGCTTGAATTCGAGTCCACCGTCGCCGTCGTAGACCAACGTGGGCCGGACCAGCGTGAAGTGCGTCCCCTTGCAGGCACGAACAATGTCCTCGGCCTGCTGTTTCGAGCGCGAGTAGTGCGTGGTGCTGGGATAGACTACCGAGGCCGAGGAGATGTGGATGAGATGCCCCACCTCCGCTGCTTCCGCTGCCGCGACCACGTTGCGTGTGCCCTCGACGTTGACCGCGCGGAACAGCTCGGCCTTCTCGCACAACAGGACCGCGGCCAAATGATAGACGACATCGACCCCCACGAACGCCCCGGCCAGGGTCGCGGGCTTGGTGACGTCGCCGTGGTGGATCTCAGCCGCATCACCCAAGCGGCTCACCAGCGGATCCCCCGGCAGAACCAGCGCCCGCACGCGATGGCCCTGTTGGTGGAACCAATGGGCCATGCGGGAGCCGATTTCGCCCGCAGCACCCGTGATGAGAATGGTCATTGGCAAGAGGATTCAGGCATACACTAGAGTTTGCCTCGCCGCACGTGGAGCAACGCCACCGCCGGTCGAAAACGCTATACTCTGGCGAAGTAGGAGTACTCGGATGTTCACCCTTCGCACCATGTGCTCGCTTTTGCCAGCCTTCGCGTTGCTTCTCTGCCCACTTGCCGTGCAGGCCAAGCAGCCCACGCCGACCATCGATGTGACCGCGCGGCTGGTGAAGATCCCGGGCAAGTTTCCCGCCGACGAGCTTTACGACTACGCCTACGTCATGCAGTATCAGGTCGAAGGTGGCGCGATGGACAAGCAAACCATCCTGGTCGCCCACTACAAGCCGCGCCGGGCGCGCGCCGAGATCGACGACAGCATGAAGAAGTTTGTGGGCGGCTCGCTCAGGCGCTTCGAGGAGGGGGCGCTTCACCACCTGACCCTGACCCCGAGCATGCGGGAGGTGTGGAAGGGTGCGGTGGTGGATGAGTTCTTCGACAGCGACCGCAAGAGCAAGCGCTACTTCTGCCTGAAAGCAGACCTGGCCGAGGGCAAGTAGCGCGGCTACCTCGGCGCCGCCGCGTCGGGGCAGGCCGAGGACGAGGCATTTGAGACAGTTGGGCCTTGTACAGCCAACAGCTATGTTGTACAACGGATGTGCTGTACAACTAATGTGCTGTACAGGAAAGGGGACGGAAAACCATGAAGAACATCATCGGAAAGCCGGTGGACGGGGCGAACTTCTTTGGGCGCGACCGCGAATTGCGGGAGCTGAGACGCATCTGTGAAGATGAGCACATCCTTTTGCTGGCGCCGCGCCGGGTGGGCAAGACGTCACTCCTGCATGCGCTGGCGTTAGAAGTCAGCCGGGATGCGTCCGCGGTAGGGGCCTAATCTTTTGCGCCGCTACTGGGAAAGGCACGTCCCATGACCACAGGCAAGCGGCTAGCAACCGCAATCTACAACCCTCATCTCCTGGAACGCAGCGATCTGGTCGCCAGCTTTGTCGCGCGCCACGCTCTCTTCGATGAACTTCTCGATGATTTGCGTCGCGGCGGCAAGCAACACCATCTGCTGGTCGGCGCCCGTGGCGCGGGCAAGACGACGCTGCTGCTGCGGATTGCCTACGGCATCGAGGACGACGCGAAGCTCGCCCGAGCCTGCGTGCCCCTGCGCTTCCCTGAGGAGCAGTACAACGTTTCCCGCCCGTCGGACTTCTGGATGAACTGCATAGATGCGCTGACGGACGCTCTCGAACAACGCGGGGATCACCAGGGCGCGACGAAGCTCGATGCCGAGGTAAAGGCCCTGGAAGATCTCGAAGACGAGCAACGCGCGACTCAAGCGCTCGCCCTGCTGACGGGCTGGGCAAAACGTAGCAAGAAGATGCTCGTCCTCCTGGTCGACAACATGGACATCGTCTTGGAACGACTGCGGGAGGCGCACTGGCCGTTGCGAGAGGCGCTTTCGGCGGACAATCGCCTGGTTGTCATCGGCGCCAGCACCACGTTCCTTCAGGAGTCACTGGTCTACGAATCTCCGTTCTATGATTTCTTCCATGTCCACGAATTGGGGCCGCTGCCGGAAGATGAGGCACGCAAGCTGGTCCTCGAGCTTGCCCGCCTCGCGAACACGCCCGAGGTGGAAACCATCATCGCGGCGGATCCGGGCCGGTTCAAGGCGCTCTACATTCTGACCGGGGGCATGCCGCGCACTTTGGCTTTGCTCCACGGAATTCTGGCAGCGGGGAAGAACGGCCGTGTCGAGGAGGATCTAGATGGTCTTCTCGATCAGCTCACACCGTACTACAAGGCGCGCTTCGATGATCTGCCTACCCAAAGCCAACTGATCATGGATGCCGTGGCTTTGCACTGGCATCCGATCACCGCGGCGGACTGTGCCAGCCATACGCGTCTTGGTGTGAATGTCGTCTCAGCGCAGCTCGATCGCCTTTGTCGCCAGGGTTTGCTTTCCAAGGTGTCCCTGCCCGGCGCCAGCAAGCTGGGATTCCAGGTGGCCGAGCGCTTCTTCAACATCTGGTACCTGATGCGCGCAAGCCGGCGTCTGCGTCGGCGCCTTGGATGGCTGGTGGAGTTTCTGCGCGTCTTCTACGGTGAGGAGGATCTGCAGAAGCGAGCCGAGGAACTGCTGGCCACGCCGGCTGGCAAGTCAGCCGAGCGTGATGCGGCCAAGCTGTTCGCGTTCGCATCGGCCGTGGAGGAGCCTGGTCTGCGCCGGCGACTGGAACTGCGTGCAGTCCGGGCTCTGGTCGATGAGTGTTGCGGTCCGGAGGAGCTGCGCGAAATGTTGGAGCTGGAAGGAGAGGATTCCCATTTGGCGCCTGTACTGGATCGAGTCAAGGCCATGCGGGATCTGCGGGCGCGCATCAGCAGGTCGAGAGTCGTATGGCCCAAAGGGGTGACTGCAGCTCGCTTCGCCGACGCCCTCGCTTGCGATCCATGGCTCCCGACAAGCATGAAACTCGAATTCGCAGAGCACATCACCCGGCATGATCGCACACCTTGTCAGGCTTTGAATGCCCAAGCCGCAAGCTATCTTCGCCCTGTTCGAGAAGACACCAATTTCAGCCCAAGGATTCTCGCTGGGATAGGCAGCGGTGAACTACCGGGCCTGCGCGACCTCGCTACGCCGGAAGACGTAGACGATTTTGCCGCAATGGCCGACGACCTCGGAACCGAGCTGTGGAAAGTCATCCTCTCTTCCGAGTTACTCACGACCTACCAAACTCCCGATTCTGTCCTTCGGCGCGCACTTGAGGTGAGCGAAAGCATCGCGCCCTGTCTGCTCCAAATAGCGCAAGCGGCAGTCGAGGCAGGACAGTGGCCGATTGCGCGACGGCGCGTTCTTTCGGTGTTCGAAGACGCCACCCACCGGGCTTTGACACCGGTCATGCTCGGATTTCTGCGGAACTTCGCTCAGGCCTGTGCGCAGTCGGGCCTTGCAAACGAAGCGGCCGACTTGCTCAAGGAGGTAGGCATGGAGGAACGGCTACTGCCGTTCTATGAGGCCCTGCGTGCGGCCGCCGCGGGACCCGGCGCCAGCCTCGCGCATCTTGCACCAGAG
>PMJE01000044.1:0-2161 GCA_003157315.1 Myxococcales bacterium
GTTGCTGGTGGTTCTCGAACGGGTTTTCCACCTGGGCATATTCGATCCCAGCATCGGCGGCGATCCCATTCTGTACCAGCACCTGTTCTGGACCTATTCGCATCCAGCGGTGTACATCATGATCTTGCCCGCCATGGGCGCGATATCGGAGATCATCCCGACCTTCGCCCACCGTACCATCTTCGGCTACAAGGCCATTGTGCTTTCCAGTATGGGCATTGCCGCGGTCGGCTCGCTGGTTTGGGCGCACCACATGTTCACCAGCGGCATGAGCGAAGTTGCCATCATCATCTTTTCGCTGCTGACCTTCCTGGTGGCGATTCCCAGCGCGATCAAGGTATTCAACTGGGTCGCAACGTTGTACAAAGGGTCGGTCGAGTTGCGCCCGCCCATGTTGTTCGCCTTGGCGTTTGTCTTTCTCTTCAGCATCGGCGGCCTCACCGGCCTGTTCCAGGGTGCGCTGGCCATCAACGTGCACATTCACGACACCTACTTCATTGTCGGACATTTTCACTATGTGATGTTCGGCGGCACCGGCTTCGCGTTCTTCGCGGCCTTGCACTACTGGTATCCCAAGATGTTCGGACGCATGTACAACGAGCGCACGGCCATCGTGGCATTTGTGCCGATTTTCGTCGGCTTCAACATCCTGTATTTCACGTTTCTGGTTCTTGGCCTGCAGGGCATGCCCCGGCGCTACTACGATCACTTGCCCAGGTTCCACACCGGGCACATCTGGGCCACTGTCGGTTCCTGGATCCTGGTCGCCGGTCTTCTCATCATGGTCACCAATCTCCTGCGTGGGTTGTTCCGCAAGACGACCATCCCCGCCAACCCCTGGGGCGGCGTAACCCTCGAGTGGACGGTGTCTTCGCCGCCGCCCACCGACAACTTTGCCGTGCTGCCGGTCATCAGCGAGCCGGCCTACACCTTCAATCCGGTTGCCAGGGAGCTGGCCGGATGAGCGTGCTGGCTCAAACTCACGCCGCCGAACCCGCCGGCCAACATCGGGACTATGGCGGGGCGAAACTGGGAATGTGGATCTTCGTCTTTACCGAGCTAATCCTGTTCGGTGGCCTGTTCGTCGCCTATGGCATGTATCGATCGATGCATGCGCACGATTTCCACAAGGCCTCGGGCGAATTGAATGTCACTCTGGGCGTGATCAACACACTGATTCTGCTTACCAGCAGCTTGACCATGGTGCTGTCCATCGTCGCCATCCGGCTGCAGCGCAAGCTTCACTCGATGCTCTTTCTGGCCTGCACCATGTTGCTGGGCGCGGCCTTCTTGGTGAACAAGGTCTTCGAATGGAAGGCCAAGATCCATCACGGCATCTACCCCGGCTCCGAACATCTGATGGCCCGGCCCCCCGGCGAGCGCCTGTTCTTCGGCCTGTACTTCGGCATGACCGGACTCCACGGTCTGCACGTGACCATCGGGGTGGTGGTGATGTCGGTGATGCTGGTATTGCTGGCGCGCGATAGGATTCGCCACGACGACTTCATCAAGCTGGAAAACACAGGCCTTTACTGGCACCTGGTCGATGTCATCTGGATCTTCCTGTTGCCGCTCTTCTACCTCGCGGCCTAGCCCCATGAGTCCCAGCATGCACACCCAAGCCGAGCCGCCTCACATCGTTGGCTACGCCACCTTTGTCAAAGTATGGATCGCATTGGTGGTTCTCACCGGGCTGCTGGTCGGACTGAGCCTNNTTCTATTTCATGCACCTCAAATACGAGAGAGCGGCGCTCAAGTACATGGCTGCGGTGGCGATTGCCGTGTTGATCATTTTCATTGGTCTAACCTTCTCCGATTATCTGTTCAGGTAGGCAACCATGTTTGGCGGCGCTTCCAGCTTTTCCGACAAAGTAGACGCGGTCTTTCTCTACATTTCCGCGCTGACCATTGCATTCTTGGTGTTCATCACCTTTGTGATGATCTACTTGGTGATTCGTTATCGCCGGGGTAGGCAGAAGCCCGAGGACATTCACGGCCACCTGCTGCTGGAGCTGATCTGGACGGGGATTCCCTTGGTGTTGTTTTTGACCATGTTCTATTACGGTTGGACCAACTATCGCTACCTGCGCGAGGTTCCGCGTGATGCCATGGTGATTCAGGTCACGGCTCGGCAATGGGCGTGGTCCTTCACCTATCCCAA
>PMJE01000044.1:2213-4583 GCA_003157315.1 Myxococcales bacterium
ATGCTGTCCAAGGTGCACGTGATTCCTGAGGGGGACTTTTCTGCGTGGTACTTCGGCGAATCTGACGTGCCCGTGCTGTCGCAAACCGGCGCGGGGGGCCTGCCTGATCCGGCCCGTGGGGAACGCATCTTTAAGCTCAAGGGCTGCGTTGCCTGCCACACTGCCGACGGTACGAAGCTGGTGGGTCCGACCTGGAAAGGCCTTTTCGGCAGCCAGGTCACTGTGCTCACTGAAGGCAGGGAGGTCACCCTGACCGCCGACCAGGACTACGTCGCGCGCTCCATCCATCATCCTCCCAAGGAAGTCGTGAAGGGTTTCGCGCCGCAAATGCCCAAGGCTGATTTGAGTGACAACGATGTCGCCGATTTGCTGGAGTACATCAAGTCGCTACACTGAGAGGAACACGATCCGGCGAGCCCCGCCGCTGCACCTTACCATCCCTTCTGCGACTTCGGGCAAGCAGCGCTAGTTCTCCGTCGCTGCAACATCAGACCCGGCCAGGACGGCGAGGTTGCGCCGGGCCTGGGGATAGTCGGGGCGGTACTTGAGCGCCAGACGATAATGCTCGCGCGCCTCATCGAGGCGGCCTAGGCGCCGCAGCACCGCACCGAGGTTGTTGTGAGCCTCGGGATACTCAGGCCGGAGTTTCAATGCCTCCTGATAGATCGCCACCGCCTGCACCAGATCCGCGGTTTGCGCGCAGACGTTCCCCAGGGTGTAGTGTGCGACGGCGTCATCGGGCTTCAGCCGAATCACTTGCCGATATTCGGCAATTGCATCAGTGAGCCGTCCCGCCCGCTGTAGTGCCACGGCATAATTGCCATGGGCCTCGGCAGAGTCGGGCTCCAGCTGCGCCGCCATCGCAAAATGCGACATGGCCAATTCCGTCCGGCCGAGCTTCGAATAGGCATAGCCAAGATCGCTGTGCGTCCGTGTGTCCCGAGGATCGACGCGCAAAGCGGCCTCAAGCCGCTCAACCGCCTCGGGGCTCTGTCCCGCGCTGACCAGAGCGACCCTGAGGCTGCGCGCCGCGTCCGCATCATCCGGCTGCAGCTTGAGCGCTTGTCGGTATAGCGCAATGGCGGCGTCGCCCTTCCCGGCCCTCATCAGTGCGTCCGCCTTTCCTCTCAGGGCCTTGAAATAGTCTGGTTTGAGGCGCAGCGCCTGGTCAAACAGCCCGAGGGCCGCGTCCGTCTGACCCATCTTGAGCAGCAAATCGGCCCTGTTGTAGCAGGCTATGGCATAATCTGGCTTCAATTGCATGGCCTGGTCGTAGGCGGCAAGCGCCTCCGAACTCCTGCCCAAGCTGTCCAGTGCATTGCCGAGTTCGTTGAAAGCTCGGGCATTCGCCGGACGTTTGCCCACCGTGTCGCTCCAGAGGCTAAACTTGCTCTGGTAGACCTCGTTGCGCTGCGCTGTACCCCAGCCGAGTAGCGTTCCCACCAGGGCAACAACGACCAGCGCCGCATTCTTGTTCGCCCTGGCAAACAGTCCGACCCCTGCGAGGGCGACGATAGCAACGAGTGGCAGGTACATCCGATGCTCCCCTACCGTCTGGGTGGCGAGGGGAACGATGCTCGAACTCGGCGCAAGAACTCCGAAGAACCAGCAGCCTGCAAACCCCAACCTCGGCCGGCGAATAGTCGCGCACACGGTTGCCCCCAACAGCACCAGAAGAATGCCTGCCTGCGGCCACACCGACGCGAAGTTCTTAATCACCTGAGTGCCGTAGTCGAACACCAAACCTTGTGGCCACAAAGCCAAACGAAAATAGCGAACGATGGCCCAACACTGGGTCAAAGCGTAGTCCCACGAGGTTACCGCGCTTCCAAATCCCACGGTTTGATTGCGATCGTTGTGCGACACGACGAGAGCTCCCAACAGCAACCAGGTTGCCGCCAGCCCCAGATAAAGCCGTCCCCGCTGCTTCAGCGCGCCCTTGAACGAACCCGAAAGGAAGGCCCGATCGTACAGCCACACCATGACCGGCGCGGTAATCATCATTTCCTTGCTAGCCATACCCAGCAAACACGAGGCAATGGCCCAGCCGTGCCAGCCACCCTTTCTGGCGGCGTCGTAGGAACGAACGACGCAATACATCGTCAGCAGATAAAAGAGACTTGCGATCAGCTCAGTCCGCTGCACAACATACGCCACCGTCTGAGTGAGCAGCGGGTGCACGGTCCAAAGCAAAGTTATCGACAAAGCCACCAGGCGTGATCGCCCGGCAAACCGTCCCCGCAATGAGGGTAACTGCAGAGTTCGCCGAAGGAACCCGAAGAGTGTCAGCGCAGCCAGGACATGAATGCAGAAATTGGCAATGTGATATCCAATCGGATCAACACCGCCCAGCGCGTAGTTGACCGCTAG
>PMJE01000280.1:0-1026 GCA_003157315.1 Myxococcales bacterium
CTGGGCAACGGCATCAACTACGGCATCATCCTCATCTCGCGCTACCAGGAACTGCGCGCCGAGGGTCTGCCCAGCGAAAAGGCACTGGAGAAAGCCCTAGCCGGTGTGATGCGCGGCACGGGAGTGGCCGCGGTGTGCGCGTCGGCCGCCTACGCCACGTTGATGCTGACCAGCTTCCGGGGTTTCTACCAGTTCGGCGTGATGGCGGCTTTCGGCCAGATTTTCTGCTGGCTGCTCACCTTCAGTGTTCTGCCCGCCCTGTTCCTGGTCATCGACCGCCGGAGCAGGGTTGGCAGCGCGCCGGATCGGCCACCGGTGAGTTTTGCCTTTTTGCGGCCTCTCTTGGGCAAGCACCCCGGCCGCGTCGCTTTGCTAGCCGGACTGCTCACTGCCCTTTGTGGCTACGGCCTCTTGCACTTCGTGGATGCTCCATTCGAGTACGACTTCCACAAGCTCAACACGAAACTGGATTCCACCGAGGATGACAAGAAGTTCACCCACAGCGTCGACTCACTCTTCGGTCGTTGGCCTTCTCCAACCATTGTTCTGGCCGATTCGCTGGCCGAGACTGAGTCAATCCGCCGGGCGCTCCGCAAACAGGATCGGGCCACCGGCGACATGCAGATGATCGGTCAGATCGAAACCGTGTATGACCTTTTGCCCGGCACGCCGGCAGTGCAGACGCGCAAGCTCGCCCTGCTGGCCAACATCCGCAAGCTGGTCCACGACCCCGCCCTCGATGTGCTGACGACCGACGAGCGCAAGAAGATCGACGCCCTCGACCCACCCCTAGACCTGCATGTCCTGGTTCCCGAGGAACTGCCCGCGTTGGCGCGGCGACCGTTTACCGAAGCGAACGGGACTGTGGGCCGAGTGGTGTTGGTCTACCCCATCGAGCAAGGCATCTCGGTGTGGAACGGCAAGGATCTCTTGCGGATTGCCCGTGTCTTGCAGACCATCCACCTCGACGACGAACACAAGAGCATCGACACCGCAGGCAGCGCGGTGGTCTTCGCCGCCATGATT
>PMJE01000280.1:1077-5018 GCA_003157315.1 Myxococcales bacterium
CATCACCTTCGGAATCGGCGCCGAGTATGGCCTCAACGTGGCGGTACGCTACCGGGAGGATCGCGACATGATCCACGCGGTGATGTCCACCGGCGCCGCCGTGGCGGTTTGCTCGTGGACCACCATCGTGGGCTACGGCTCGCTGCTCGCCGCACGCAACCGGGCTTTGCAAGGCTTTGGCGCCATGGCCATCTTGGGCGAACTGGCTTGCATCAGCGCAGCGATCCTGGCCTTGCCTGGCATAATGTTGTGGTTGCAGCGGCGCCGCGGTTAGCTAGCTTCTTCACTAGCCCACAAGATCGAGATCACCAACGATCGACCGCAGCAGGCCCTTGTGTTGGATGAGCAGTTCCTTGGCGCGTGCGGCGTTCACCCGCGCATGATGCATGACTAGCGCAACCT
Source organism: Myxococcales bacterium (assembly GCA_003157315.1). The sequence goes on from PMJE01000280.1 coordinate 1,480, forward strand.
TGGCCCGGCCGCCCGCCTTCCTGATCAGCTTGGCTGCCTCCTCGGCCGGCAGGTTGGTCAGTCGGGTCACCACCCGGGTGGCGCGCTGCCAGCCGCGCGGCGTGGTGGGCCGCACGTCCACCATCAGGCCACCGTAGGTCTTTCCCAAACGCACGAAGGCGGTGCTGGAAACCGCCTCCAGCACCAGCTTGAGGGCAGTCGCGGCCTTCATTCGTGTGCAGCCGGCGATCATCTCGGGCCCTGGAGCCAGATCGATCACCACGTCGGCCACGGGATCGGCTGACGGGCTTGGCCCCGCGCAGGTAAGCAAGATGATAGCCGCGCGCCGGAAACGCGCGTAATCCAGCGCGGCTTGCAGAAACGGCGAGATCTCGCTGTCGGCGATCGCACAAACCACATCCTGCGGACCCACCGCCGCCCGCCGCATGCGCTGGTCAGCTTCGCGCGGATTGTCCTGCGCCGCCTCCGCCACGCGGGCCAGGGCATGCGGTCCACCCGCGATGATCGACGTCACCAGCGACTGCGGCAGTCCAAATGCCGGCACGCACTCGGCCGCCTCCAGCGCGCCCAGCCGGCCGGCCGTGCCAACGCCAACGTAGATCAGGCGGCCACCCGCCGCGAGCTTGTCAGACATCAACTGCGCTGCCGCAGCCAGCGCCGCAGCCCGCGCCCGCACCGCCTTCACGGCGTTGGCTTCGTCCTCCAACAGCAGCTTGACCACCTCCTCGGGGGGAAGCGAGTCCAGCATGGCTGCGCGCGGGTTCTCTGCGTCTTGCAGCGAACTTTCTTCAGGCTGAGAAGCAGACCGCGCCATCAGCCGCAATTGTTACCCAGGAGCGGGAGAATGGGAAGAAATCCGGTTGTGCACCTGTCTGAACTGCTCAGCAGACGAAAGTACGCCAGGTCTTGGCGTCCAAACGAACATGCGTGGTGGCAGATGGCGGGGGATCGGCAAGCTCCACATGGATACGTGGCGCTGGTTGGCCACGCTGGCGGCGACGATGCCGCTTTTGAGCCCACCGGGTCACGATAGGCTGGGCGGTTCCTGGCCTCGCGCTTCCCGGACGAATCGCAAGACCTTCCGATAGAGCCCAAAGCGAATCATCTCGCGCGGCGAGAGATTTCCTAGTAGCGGGTTCCGCGTCGTGAACCACGAATGCGTCTTGCCGAGATCGCCATCGAAGTGCTCCAACACCAGCGCACATATAGTCGCAATCTCTGTCAGCCGCGCGCTCACTTCTTCTGTGATTCTTGCGTCAAGGTGGCCCATCCTGCGGGGCACGCCCGTAGCTGTGGCCACATCGTCCTTGTTGAACTGCAAGAAAGTCGCAGTCTTGTGCGGATCGGCGAGCCCATCGCTGAAGAGCACGTCTGGCATGTGCTGCGGCACGTCGCACTAGACCTTGAACACGTCCGGAAACAGGTCTTGCAGGTCGGCCTGCGCATTCTTGACTTCGTCTTCGGTACTGAACAGCCACTCGGCCGCTGTGTCCCATGAGATAGCTCCGAGGCTCGCGGCTCGAACCACGACCGCACTAAAGCGACCAGCGCGCGACGGATGCTCCGCCAGCACGCGAAGCGGGTGGTACGCGAGCGTGTACGTCTCTCTCTCTTCCCAGGTGGAATCTGGAGCGGTGTTAGGCGCCCAGAGGCTTTCAAGGGCCACGGAACGCTTCAGAGAGTTCCAGAGTTGATATCGGCCGGCCGTGAAACTGATGCCGAACTCATCGAGGAAATGGCCTAGAGCCCCCTCGGCTGAAGACCGATAGCGCGCGACAGCCTCAGATTTCGGAGCCAGAAGTTCGACTGCGAACGCATTTGCGCGTTGCTCGATTGGATCGGCACGCAGGTCGTCGCGTTCATCGAGAGCATCATATTCGTCGACTCGGAGATCCTGAAGTTGTGGGCTCGGATCAAACAGCAAGTGACAGAGTTCGTGAGCCATCGTCGTTCGCCTCACGCGAGGGTCAGCGTTCTTGCCGTGAACATTCAGTACGATCGCGCGATGCTGCCGGGTGGACTGCACGGTTGCGCCCGCGATCATCTCACCGAGAGGCGCTTGGATTACTGGCGTTGCAAGTTGTATCTCTACCAGTTCTCGCATCGACGGGATCGGGCCTGTGGAAAGGTCGAGTTCCTTCCGGAACGCTTGGGCAAGTTCATATCCTACGAGGTAGGCCGGACGCCCCAGAGGCGAGCCATAGTTGCTTGAGACGTGGAAGTCATGCTTGGGCCGACGAAGGCCGAGTTTCTCCTCAAGACGAATCTGCGTCATCGCAACCCACGATGCCTCCGCGAGAGTCGCGACAACTGATGGAGACAGAGCAGGCAGCTCGTCAGATATGCGCCTGAGGCGCACGGCCACCTTTTCATTTCCCTGGGGCTCAGGATTGAACGATATCAGGCGCTCGTCCAGGCCGAGAACCCGGGCAACACGCTCGTACTCTCGAACCGGCCGTCGCTTTGATGCCTCAAGAGCCTCGACCACGGAAGCGACAAGCCCGCTCTTCGAGGCGACCGTACGGATATCGATCCCGAGTTGATTGCGTCTTTCTCGCAGCGTTCGACCGACTGCGACGGGGTCGCTTGTGATGATGGCAGATCCGTCTTGAACGACCTCGCAGAGCTTGTCGAACTCGTACGCCTCTAGGGCCTCCTGTGCGGTGAGGCGACGGCCTCGTGCCTTCGCGGAGTGGTCGAACGTGAGAAGGTCGAGGCCTCGCACGAAGATCTGCTTCGACTGCGCAGCTCGCTCTTCAGGCGTAGTGCCGGGACCTGGACCGAACACGGCGTCCAGCATCTGGAGATCTGCCTCACTCATCGGAACACTCGCTCCGCGATGTCATTGTCCTCATCCCAACCCGGGCAGACCACCTCGAAACCGTAGGCCGTGAAGACCGTGATAGCATCCTCAAGCTGCGCAAGGTTTTTGGGAGGGTAGCGTCCAGAACCTCCCGTGGCGTATAGCTTGCGGGCGTTGGCCGGATCTAGCCAGACTTCGCCACCGCAGCATGCCGGCCCACCACCGGTGAGGTTTGTGTGTTTCGCCACCCCGAGCGAGAGCGGTGGCGGCCTTACGTTGGGCGCAACCTCAAGAATGAAGCGAACATCGCTCGGAATGATCACCCAAAGGTGGCACCCTTCGCGGCCGCCGGGGCGTCTCGCAGGAATCATGGCTGTCGCCGCGTCTGGAAGGAATCCCATGCCCTCCTCAACCGTAAGCTGGCGCTGAGCATCCTGAGCACCGGCGGGCTTTGCAGGAGGTTGGGGAGGGTACCGTTCAGTGTATGCGGCCAGATCCATGAATGCTGAAGCCTATATTTATACCATAGCTGCCCGGACCGCAGTAGCACGCGAAGAGGCACCTCCCGGCGGCGCGCGGGAGTATCATGGCGCGGCGGCCCCACGTGCGGGCCGCCGGAGAAGACCATGACGTTCAAGAGAAAGGCGCTCGGGGCGCTCACCCGAGTTGAGTTGTTGGAAGTCGGCAAGGCGCTGGAGCTGGATGTCACCACCGGCATGCGGCTCGACGAGATGAT
>PMJE01000513.1 GCA_003157315.1 Myxococcales bacterium
CGTTTCTATTTCCAGTCCTTCGAGGCGCCGCTCGATCGCAGCGAGTACCTTCTGGTCGTGCCGGCCGCGATGCGGGTGGACCAGGATCGGCGCGCCGGGGTGCCTGAGCCCACGGCGGGACCTGGTCCTGACGGCACTCGGGTTGTGCGCTTTGTCGCGCGGCAAATGCCCCAGCTCTTCCCCGAGCGCGCGTCGGTTGTCGCGGAAGATTGGCTACCCTCGGTGCGCGTGTCGAGCGGCGTCGATCTGGCGCGCTGGTCGCGTTTCTTGTCCGACCGCTTGTACACCGTGGCGCGGGTTTCGCCTGAGCTGCGACGGGTTGCTGCCCAGATCGTGGATGCGGCCGGCGGCGCGCGTGCGAAGATTCCCGAGGCTATCATCACTTGGGTGAACCAGCACATCGAGCCTGAGGCCAGCTTGTTTGAGCCGGCGACGGTGTCGCTGGATCGGGGACAAGGCAACCGCGCCGCGCTCGTGATGGCGTTGGCGCGCGCGCTGGGGCTGGAGGCTGAATTGATGTTTGTGCGTCCGCTCACCCGTGCACCGGCAGCGGTGCAGGGGACGGCGCAGGAGCTGGATGACTTCAGCGAAGCGTTGGTGCGTTTGCCTGGCTCCGACGGGGCAGTGCGGTTCTTCGACCCGCGCACGCGGCGCGCCCCATTCGGCTATCTGCCGCCGGGCTTGGCGGGCGCGCCTGGCTTTGTGGTGGGCGACGATGCGCTGGCGCTGGCCCGCAGCGCGGTGCCGGACGGACGCCAAGTGGTGATGAAGATGCGGCTGGCGGCGGACGGCAGCGCGGTTGTCCGCATGACCGAAGCGACCAGCGGCTGGCCCGCGCTGGAGTGGAGCGAGGTCGTGGAGCGAGCCGGCCGGGATCGAATCAAGCTCCGCCAGGAGTTCGAACAGCGTTGGCTAGGCCAGCAGTTTCCCGGCGCAACTCTGGACGAACTCTCGCTGCAGGAGGGCCCATCTGGAACCAGAGAAGTCAGCTACACCTTGACCAGCCCGCGCATGGCCACGCGCACCGGCAACGTTCTCTGGTTGCGCCCCAGCTTCTTTCTCGCGCAGCCGGGCCGGCGCTACTTCAGCGAGTCGCAACGCCGGACGCCCTTGCAACTTGGCTACGACGTGCCGCTCTTACTAGAGGCCGACATCGAGTTGCCCGCAGGAGCGCAGGTGATCGATTTGGGAGCGAGCGGCACTATCACGGCCGGCGAGGCGCGCTTCTCGGAGGAACGTCTGGTCCAGGTCGAGACGCCTCGGGGCGATGCGCCGGGCACCGTGCACCTGCTTCTGCGAAGGCGCTGGCAGCTCCCCCTGTCGCGCGTCTCGCCCAAACAATACGACGAGCTGGCCAGCGAACTGCGCCAGGTCGATCCCCTGGAGCAAGGCGAGATCCGCGTCGAGCTGCCGCCCGGGACGGGGAAGTAGTGCTAGTCTCCGGCCACCCAACCATGGCCGTCTTTGTTCCCGACCGCGCCCGCTTCCTTGACCTCGCCCGGCAGGGGCGCCTGTGCTTCGTGTATCGCGAGTGGCTGGCCGATGCGGACACGCCGGTTTCGGTATTTGCCAAGCTAGGCCGCGGACCGTACTCGTTCCTGCTCGAAAGCGTGGTGGGCGGCGAGAAATGGGCAGCCTACAGCTTTGCGGGTGTGCGGCCGCGCAGTGTGATTCGGGCACGTGGCAACAAGGTCGAACGTCTGCGACCTGAGGGCGATGGCTTTGTCCTCGAGGAGAGCGTCAGCGAAGCCAACCCGCTCGATTACGTCAGCCGCACCTTGGCTGGTCTGCCGCCCGCGGTCCCGCCTGGGCTGCCGCGCTTCTTCGGCGGGGCAGTGGGCTGGCTGGGCTACGACGCCGTCCGGCGCTTTGAACGCTTGCCCGAGCGTGCGCCCGATGAGCTGGGCCTTCCCGAGATGTGCTTCGCTCTGACTGACACCGTGGTGGTTTTCGACAACCTGCGTGGCACCATCAAAGCGGTGGCGTCGGTGGACGTGGCGGGGGTTGATCCCAATCGCGCTTACGACGAGGCCTGTCGCAAGGTGGAGGAGATTTTCGAGCGGCTCGCCAAGCCTGCGTGCGCCCTGGCGCCGCTCGACCTGGTGGGTGTGGCAGGGGCCGCCGTGCAGCCCGTGGCTCGCACCAGCCAGGCGGACTATCAGGCCGCTGTCCGTCGAATCCAGGAGTACATCAAGGCGGGCGATGCATTTCAGGTGGTGCTCTCGCAGCGCTTTGACGTGGCCCGTGGCGGGGTGGATCCGTTCGACGTGTACCGCATCCTGCGCGTCACCAATCCGTCGCCCTACATGTTCCACCTGGAGTTCCCCGAGGCGGTCGTGACCGGCGCATCACCCGAGGTGCTGGTGCGCCTGGACGGTCGCCGGGTGGATGTCAGGCCGCTGGCGGGCACTCGCCGCCGCGGCCGCAGCGTTGAGGAAGACGAAGCCCTGGAAAAGGAGTTGCGTGCCGATCCCAAGGAGCTCGCCGAACACGTCATGCTGATTGACCTCGGCCGCAACGACGTGGGCCGGGTGGCTGCGCCGGGCAGCGTGCGACTCGACGACATCATGGTCGTGGAACGCTACTCGCACGTCATGCACCTGGTTTCCAACGTGAGCGGCACCCTGCTCGATGGCCTTTCCGCCAAGGACGTGGTGCGGGCGACATTTCCTGCCGGCACGCTCTCGGGCGCGCCCAAGATTCGCGCCATGGAAATCATCGACGAGCTGGAGCCGTGTCGCCGCGGGGTCTACGGCGGTGCGGTCGGTTACCTTTCCTACACCGGCAACATGGACCTCGCGATAGCCATCCGTACCCTGGTCACCAGGGGCGACACCATGCACGTGCAAGCCGGGGCGGGCATCGTGGCCGCCAGCCAGCCCGAGGCCGAGCATGAGGAGTGCGTGAACAAGGCGCGCGCAGTTATCACCGCCATCGAGCAGGCGCGGCAGTCGGCTGGCAAAGGGGAGCGCTAGCTATGTTGCTGGTCATCGATAACTACGACTCCTTCACCTACTACCTGGTGCAGTACCTGGGCGAGTTGG
>PMJE01000264.1 GCA_003157315.1 Myxococcales bacterium
CATGTACATTCTGACCGATTCAACCGGGTGCGACCAAGAGGGCCCGGGCACGGCAGGGTGGGGACAGTGGCTGCCGCAATTCTTCAGCAACGGAATTTCCGTGGCGAACTATGGCAATTCCGGCGCACTGTCGGAATGCTCGGCTGCAACCACCCCTTGCCGGACGGACGCCCCCTACTACAGTTTCTACGACGACCCCAAGATGTGGCCAACGGTAAAGCCTCTGCTCAAGCCCAACGACGTCGTCTTGATCGAATTCGCCCACAACGACAAGAATACGCCGCAGGCTCAGTTTGAAGCCAATTTGCTCAAGTACATCACAGAAACCAAGGCAGCCGGTGCCATCCCGATACTTGCTACCCCCATCCCGCGCTGCAATTTCACTGGAAACACAATGAATTCCAACCAGCTCGTCAACGACCTGCAGGTCGACCTTCCTGCAAGCATCAGAAGCGTCGGGGCCGCCAACAACGTTCCGGTCATCGAAATCACAAAGACGGCAGTGGCATTCTTCAGCACGGTTGGCGCAAGCAGCTGCACGAAGTACTGGGCAGACGGAGTGACTCACCTCAATACCGTGGGAGCCAACGTGGTTGCCGAGATGATCCGCGACCAGATCAAGACTCTCAACATCTTCCCGTTGGTGTGCTACCTGCGCTAATCCTTGCCTGGCGAGAGTCGGGCAGTTCGCGCGATGCAGGACTCGCTTCAGCAGGCTTGTAGGTACGCCCAAGGACACCCTGGGCCGCTGCCAGGCACTGGTCGGATCCGCACGCAAGTGCCCGCGAGCGCATCTCACGGGCGTTGTCTCGGTCGGGGCGGCCGGATTTGAACCGACGACATCCTGCACCCAAAGCAGGCGCGCTACCAACTGCGCTACGCCCCGTCTCCCGCCGCAAGCGACGGAAGGCCGAAGATGATAGCAGAAAGTCCGCGTCCTCCCACAAAGGAACTTGACGAGGGCCACGATCTGACGCGCCAGAGGCTCCTGCCCAGCCGACACCGACCTGGATACGCCGGAAACGGCTCGCGACCGCGCGAGCTGTCACTTGAGCGACAACTTGCCCCGCAGCTCGATCTGCTGCGCCGAGGAGCCGACCAGCACCTCGAAGTCTCCTGGTTCGGCCTTCCATTGCTTGGTCTTGTCGTCGAAGTACGATAGCGCGCGACGATCCAGGGTGATCTCCACGCGCTTCCGCTCGCCGGGTCTGACACTGACCTTGACGAACCCTTTGAGCTCCTTCACCGGCCGCGGCACCGGGGCGTGGCCGTCGCCGAGGTAAACCTGGGCGACCTCTGCGCCTTCACGTTTGCCGGTGTTAGTCACATCGAATGCGACGGTCACCGGGAGGTTGTCGGACATCACCGCNNAGTCTTGACCCGGTCGAAGTGGCGGTAGCCGAGAAAAACCCCCTCGCGGTACGGGATCCGCTTGTCGGCCTGCGCGGTATAGCTGCCATACACGGCGCTATCTGCAAAGCGGCGTTCAAAGGTCACGGGCAGTTTTCCCGACGGGCTGAAGTCGCCGAAGAGGAGCTGCGCCAGGGCAGCCCCGCCTTCCTGGCCAGGGTACCAGGCCTGCACGATGGCGCGGCTGCCCTCCACCCATGAAGTCATGTCCACGCCGCCGCCTGAGGTGATCACGACGACGGTATTCTTGTTGGCGGTGCGAACCAAGTCGATGAGTTCGTCCTGACCGTCGGGAAGCTGAAACGTACGATCGGACCCCTCACTCTCGTTGCCGGGGTCGAAGCCCGCCAGCACCACGGCGATGTCGGCGGCCGCGGCCAGCGTCTTCACCTCCGGCTCAATCAGCTCGGAAACCTTGCGCACGCCCATGCCCAGGCGAGCGTGATGGTCGCGATGAACGTACTCCAGGCGAATCGCGTAGGCCCGGCCGGCGCGCAGCTTGAGCGTCGCAATCCCGATGGGCTGCGCCTGCGCCGTTCTATCGAACACCGCTTTTCCGTCGACCAACAGGCGATACCCATCAAGCCCGTAGCTGCTGGCCACAAAACGATACGCGCCCGAGGTGGCCGGGACGAAATACCCGGTCCAGCGCGCCGAGCCCACCCTGCCCTGCCCGGTGGGCCAGCCGTTCGGACGATCCCAGGAGAAGCTGACGTGCTCGTCGATGCGGGTCAGGCCCGGGGCGCCGCTCAGATCCAGGTTATCGAAGTACTCAGCCTTCAGCCCCGGTTGCCCTCCCATCGCAGCAGTGGCGAACACGGTGGTATCAAAGATCTCAGCGGATGGCACCAGCCCTCGGCTGAAGGTCACGCTGGCGCTGCCCGCGAGGTAGTCGACCAGCCCCTGCAAATAGCTCACGGCCACAAACGGACTGGCCTGCGCGCTGCCGCCGCCCACCGGCACGGCCGGATACGCGTCGGGGCCGATCACCGCCACGGACTTGATTCTGGCCTTGTCGAGCGGAAGCCAGTCGCCTTGGTTCTTGAGCAGCACCATGCTCGCGCGCGCGCTTTCCAGCGCGAGTTTGCGCCCCTCTGCGGGAAAGAGTGGCCAGCTTCGATCGGTCTGTTCGCGGTCCAGCCAGCCGAAGCGGATCGCGGTGCGCAAGATGCGCCGGATCTTGTCGTCGATGGTGGCGAGCGAGACCCTGCCCTGTTTGATGGCCGGGATCAGGGTCGCCCGGTTCATGAACTTGCCCGATGGCATCTCCAGATCCAGGCCGGCGTTGGCCGCGGCCACGCCGTCGTAGGTGGCATCCCAGTCGGACATGATAATGCCGTCAAAACCCCATTCCTGCTTGACCAACTGGTGGATGAGACGATGGTTCTCCGTCATCTGCACGCCGTTCACCAGGTTGTAGGAAACCATGATGGCGCCCACCCGCGCCTCGCGCACGGCAGCCTCGAACGTGGGCAAATAGATCTCGCGCATGGTGCGCTCGTCCATGTCGGAGCTGGTGTGATGGCGATCCGCCTCCGAGTTGTTGCCGAGAAAATGCTTGATGGTGGCGCTCACCCCCTGGGATTGGACGCCTTTGATGTAGGCGACCGCCATGCGCGACGCAAGCAACGGGTCCTCACCGAAGTACTCGAAATTGCGGCCGCACATCGGCGCCCGATAAATGTTCACCGCGGGTGCGAGGAGAAAGTGCACCCCGCGCGCCCGTGCATCGCGGCCGAGCATCGTGCCCACACGCCGGGCCAGATCTACGTCCCAGGACGCGGCCAGCGCAATTCCAGCCGCGTAGGTGGTCGACGGGCCGCTCTTGCGAATCCCGAATGGGCCGTCGGCCATCTTGAGCTCGGGCAGGCCGAGCCGCGGGTTGCCGCGGATGTAGAAGGAGTTGACCCCGCCGATGATGTCGATCTTCTCCTCCAGGGTCATCTGCTTGAGAATCGCTTCCACGCGCTTGCCCGCCTCGGCCCGCTTGAGCGAAGCCGTACGCACAGCCGAAAGGACGCCAGCGAGAAGAAGGGGGCCAACCCCGAGTGAGTGCCCGATGTCCAGCATGCGATGACCTGCTGACAGCACTTGACCGGCAGGCCCCGCGGCCTACTTCACGCTGACTGCGAAGTCGGTTGTCTGCAGCCCCACGCCGCCGCTCCAGATCTCGAACCCAGAGAAGACGTTGGTCAGGCTCCACGAGTTTTGGACGTAGCCGCGCGTGACGGCGTCCTTGATGAACAGGTCGAGATCGAATGACAGCGAGTTGAGTTTGGTTTGCGCCGCGTACGAGACACACGGCTTGCCGTTCGAGGAGTTGGTTCCGTACCAGACGTTCCAGTTGTTACCGGCTATGGTGGCCGAGGCGATGCTACTACCAATGGGCGAGTTGGTGGCCGGCTTGTACAACCAGACCATGAGATAGCCGCCACTCGGGCTGGATGCCGACGGATCGCCTGCACTGCTCGTGCTGAACCATACGTCATAGGCCGCGTTGTAGGCCCCTGACACGCCGGTGTCGGACCAAGTCCAAGAGGTTTGCACAGTGCTGAGCGCACTTACCGCCTTGGGCAATCCGCTGCCCGCGGTGCTCTTGTTTGCATTGGCGCCGATAAAGATGTCGGGATAGGACGCCGGCGCGCTGTTCGCCCCGGTGCCGTTCTGCACCGTCACTTTGAATTTCGTCCCGGGACCATAGCTGATTGTCTGGCCCGCAGTGGAGCCCCAGGCATTGTTCTGAACCATGTAGTCCTGCCCAGCGCAGGTCACATGGGCCGTGTCGTACTGGCCGCTGAGAGTGCCCTGGCCGGTGACCGTGCTGCAGCTATTGGTTGTGCCGACACTGCCCGGGTCCAGCACCGGCGCGATCTTGGTCACACACACGTTGAATGCGCCCACCGAGGCTGCCGTGCTGCCCGCGGAAACCTGGATCTGCAAGTCGAATGGCGTACCCGCGGTACCTACGGTCTTCGCGCAGGTGGGAGGCACGGGCGTGAGCGCCCAGCTGGGGCACTCAGCGTCGGTGAAGCACACCCGTCCGCTCCACCCACTAGTGAATGCGGCGACCGAGACAAACGGCGAAACCATGTTTGCCGTATTTGTACTTTGAGTGAAGCCAATGCGCACCTCGTTGCCCCCGCTGCTCCCGGTCAGGGTGATGTCGAAGCATTTTACTGGGCCGCTGTAGACGCTCTTCACCGGCGTGGTTCCGCCGGAATCGTTCAGTTCCATGCCCAGGCCGCAGCCCCATTTCTTGTAGGTAGTATCAACAACCGTGGCGCCGCTCATGCAGCAGCCTGCCGACGCCGAGCAGGTCAGAGGACTCGGCGTGGTGCATGACGACCCGTCGCCGTATGAGTAGAACGAGCCCTCGACCTGGATGGGAGTGGTTGCGTCGCAGATCCACGTGCTGGCGGAAACCAGGTTGGTCGTGTCGCCCGGAGTGCAGGCCGCAGTTGTGGTTCCACCAGAGCTGCTAACCGAGCTGCCACCGACGCTAGCGGTGCTGCCACCGGATCTGCCGGAGTTTCCACCCGACCCGCCGCCACTCGCGGACTTGCCCCCTTGGCTGCCGCCGGATGACTGGGTCTCTCCGCCTTCCCCGGCATTCCCTGGCCCCACCCCCTTCGCGCAGCCCCCCATGAGCAGCAGTGTGAGGAGCGTGCATCGTGAAAGTCTAAGCATAGAAGGCCTCCTGAGAATTGCCGGTTTTGCGCGTCTGGATAGGATTTCTTTAGGATGCCACAGCTTGCCAGCCAAGCCAACCGTCCAAGGCCGCCAAACCGGGGCACTACCGGCCCTTGGCCGCGCGCCTGGCGCGTCACTCTCTGATAGTCTTGCCAGCCGCGGAAGGCTGCTCTCACGTCGTTCGAGTAACCCTTTCAGGGTTCCCATGATCGCGTCGGCGAAGGCGGGCTTCGCCCGCCGGAGCCAGAGCGCGGGAGGGGTTGGCG
>PMJE01000118.1 GCA_003157315.1 Myxococcales bacterium
CTGGTGGGGGGTTATTGGTGGTCGGTGAGCATCCGAAGGCCAAGAGCGCGAAGGAAAGCCCGAAGGCTCCTACGGCGTATGGCTTAGAACGATGGGAACTGAGTCTCTGCATGGTTCGCTCCTGTTCTGTGGTCCGTCCAGGCTGAATGAGTGCCAATACCCTACACCAACCCGTAAGTGGCGCGAATGTGGAAGTTTCGCCCACACGAAATCTGCGCAACGTGTGTCATGTGTTCGACCGCGGCACGCAAGAAGAGGCGACCCCGTCCTGTCCCAATATACGGTCGGCGAAAAGGGGCGCAGATCCAGATGGTTGGGCGCAGTGCCAGTGGTTGCGAAGGGCACGGAAAGGTGTAGAAGGCGCCTCGTGACGAGGAAGAAGGACGAGCCCTGGGTCGATGTTGCCGCTGCCGTTGCAATTTCTGGCAGCGTGGCTGGCGGTGTGGCTCGGACGGGTGTTGCAGCAGGAGGTCGACTACCTGCTGGCCGAGAACCGCGTTCTGCGGGAGAGACTCGGTAACAAGAAGCTGCGGCTGACGGTTGCCGAGCGTCGCCGGCTCGCCGTGCTGGGTGAGCAAATGGGGCGGAAGGCGTTGGCAAAGGTGGCGACCATCGCAACGCCAAAAACTACGGCTACCGGCAATGAGTCCGAATCTGAACGCATATGCGGAGCGATTCGTGCTTTCGATCAAGAGCGAGTGCCTGGAGCGGATAGTGCCGCTGGGCGAGGGACATCTGCGACATGCCATCTCCGAGTACATGGCGCACTACCATCGCGAGAGGAACCATCAAGGGCTGGGGAACGCTTTGATCGACGGTGAACAGCAGGACGTGGCCGGGGCCGGTCGCATCGTTCGTCGCGAACGACTCGGCGGACTGCTCAGTTTCTATCACCGGAAGACCGCCGTCCGGGAGCGGATCGAATAATGGGACAGGACGGGCTTCTATCCTATTGGCAGTACAAAAGGCCCACGGTGTTTCCAGTCAGCCAAGTGGCACAAGCCGCTTCGCCACATTGGTTTGCCCAGGATTGGCAATCGGACTGAGCTGCGGCTGGGACCTTCGGACAACACGCGGCGAGCGCCTGACAATTCGGGCCCGGATTGACACAGGTTTGTGTGCCGCTGCCCGTTGCGGTTCCGGTGGATGTCGCGATTCCGGTGGATGTCGTTGTACCCGTGGAGTTGGCAAGGGCGGCAATGTCGGCAGGGCCAAGGGCGAGGTCGTAAATGCGGAGATCGTCGAGCAGCCCCGTCCAACCCGCGGATGGAGGACGCATTCCCACCGTGAGACCGTCGGTGCTCAGTGTGGTATTAAGCGGCGCGACGAGCGAGGCTTCCTGTTTGCCGTTGAGGTAGATCACGACATTAGTTCCGTCGTAGGTGACGGCGCCATGATACCAAACGTTCTGGGTCAGTGCAGTCGTGCCGTAGGTGTCGACGTTGTACCCGAAGAAGTAGAGCTTGTCGGGCGCGTTCAGTGAGGTAATGAGCCCGAACATCTGACCGTTCACCGCCGAGCCCCATTGAACGATTCCTGCCTCCGTCGACACGGACAGATCTCTTCTGGCCTGGAACCAGATCGCCACCGTGCGCGACGTGCTGCCCGCCGGAAGTCCCTTCGGCATCGCAACCTGCACGCTACCCGTCCCGTCGAGCGACAAACACCCTCCGATCTTGCCGCCCGCGGTCCACGTCCCACCGGTGACCGTGCCGTCGTTATTGCCCGCCGAGTCCTTTGCAATGATGCCGCTTGTCTCATCGAACGTGAAGTGCAGAATAGGCTGCACGGCCCCGCTTGCCGCGCCCCCAGCCCCCGCCCCTCCGCTCGCACCTCCGCTTCCACCTATCACCCCCGTCGCCCCGCCTGTCGCCCCTGTCACTCCACCCGTCGCTCCACTTGCGTCCCCTGTGGATGTGGCGGTGCAACCAATCACACGGACAAAGCCGACGTTGGAAGATCCGCTATTGGCGCAGATGGCAGCAGCCGAGATTTGAATTGAATAGCTTCCGGCCGAAAGGACCTTGGAGACGTGGGCGGTGAGGGCACACCACTGCGACTGATAAGGGTCACAGGTTCCCTGGTCGAGATTGCCGGAGCTGACCGCACCGGCCGTGCCGGTCAAGGTGTAACTGAGAGCCACACCAGCCACCGAGGTGTCGACCCAGATCACGAGCGAATCCACCTGGGTCGAGGTGGCCAGCGAGAACGTGCTGCTTCCGGTTCGACTGGTGCAAGCAGCAGTGTTCCAGTTGTCGGACAGGGTTTGGTCGCAGGTCTGGCCAAGATCGTAGGCGGCGTCTGCGACGCTACCAGCGGCTGCATCGGCATTCATGCCGGCGTCCTTCTGCGAACCACCGGTGACCTGCGGGTTGCCACCGGCGCCAGCCGTCGCGCCTCCCGATAGAGTTATCGTCCCCCCGGACGCGGTCGAGCCGCCGCTACCGGTAGGTGTGGAATTCGAACTACCGCACGCTTGAATCACGAACGCGATGGAACAGAGAAGGGCCGGAGCTAGCAACCGTTGCAACATGATGGTACTCCTGAGATCGTATTTTCGGATGAAACCAAATCTTTGTATATTCATTTCGTCGCCGTGTCCTTCGCCAGCCTGTCATCCGGGCCGACGGGGGCCGATTCTGGGCGGAAGGTGATGCCTGCGGCGTGCTCGCGAAACGGAGTCCGTGGGACTGAAAGCGGAACTTCTGTCCCCACCCCATTCGGCCTGGGCTCGGCTGAATGAAGTAGGAGAGCGTCACGCGCATGGTGACAGGCGTTTCGCCCAGGTCCTGCAGCAACGCCTTCGGCCCCGGCAGTTCGTGGACGTGCATCTCCTTGGTCTTGATTCTGTGGCCGTCCTTCGTCTTCGCCCTCTCGAAGGGCTGAAGCTCGCCCTCGTACAGAGGATCGCCGGCGACCGGGGGAACGACGGACGCAACCACAGGCGGAGCCACCGCCGCGACGACGGGCGGAACTGGCGGCTTGCCGACCACGGGTGGAGCCAGCGGGACTGCTGGGGCGGCGGGAAACGTCGCGCGGGACGCGGGCTCCGTGGGTGGCGCGCATCGAGATGGCGCGATTGACGCTCAGTTGTCCGCCGACCGGCAGTCGCGCTCCAATCTTGGCCCGGGCCGGGTTTTCAAGCGCCCGACGATGAGGCGTGGGTAGCGCCTAACGTCCTCCGTCTGCTAATCGCGGCTACAGGCCCCACGAATACTGAAGCCGGGCGAGGCCGGAAGCGTTGGTCACGGTCAATGTGAGAGTTGACCCCGATCCGCTAATCTTGGCGACGCTCATGCCGTTCGTGCCTTCCAGGCCCGCCCAAAGACAGCCACCCATCGAATAGGCCCTGAATTGCTCCGGAACCCCCATCATGTAGGCGGCGTTGACGTCTGTGGGGGTGCCAGTACCGCTGTAAACGACCCCTCCGCTCAGCGGCGCTCCCCATTCCGTCGCGACGGTCCGGCTGGAATAGGCGCCCACCTTCTGTTTGATGACTTGCTCCCAGCCTGCGGCTGTAAGCGAGTTGCTGTTCGAAGGATACACGTGAAGGTTCAGCAAGGTGCCGTTCAGACGAGAGTCCGCCCCCACCTGCGTCACATCGGCATCCCACCCGTTTCCAGTCACGACCCCAGCCACGAGGACCCGCGCCCTGGGAACATTGGGGAACAGGGCCAGCCATTGCGCCACCAAGTCAGCCCATGCCGATTCGGTATACCCGTAGGGCTCGTTGCCGATATCGAAATAGACCAGGGGGTTGTTGACGTACGTGGTGATGACGGTTTGCCACATGGTGTTGAAGGCGGTCACGTCGTCGGGTTTGCCATTGTGGTGAGCCCAATAGCCCAGAATGACCTTGAAGTTCTGGCTGGTGGCTGCGTCGATGATGGCCTTGTAGCCCGTCGTCCACCAGGTACCTGACACCGTGGGCTCGTTGATCCCCACTCGGATGGAATTGGCCTTCAGGACCGTTTGGAAGCCGGACAAGATCGCATTGGCCGTCGCCAGGGCCGTGGCGTAGGT
>PMJE01000426.1 GCA_003157315.1 Myxococcales bacterium
CGCCCTCGCCCACGCGGCCCGCGTTGAGTCGGCCTCCAAGGCGGTCCGGAATTACCAGACAAGCCGTAGCTACTCCTCCAGCTCGACGTTCCAGTACGATGCATTGGCGAGGTCGAGGAAGGGCAGCCATTCGCGGTAGCGAACGCCATCGCTGGCGGTGCGAAAAGTCGGGGTCCAGCGCGGTCGGCTCGGCGTACGGAGAAGATGCATCTTGGCCTGCTCCGGAGTGCGCGCGGCCTTGGCCAGGTTACAGTCTACGCAGCAACAGACAACATTCTCCCATGTGGTGCGACCGCCCTGGGATCGGGGCTTGACATGGTCCAGATTCAGGTCCGAGCGTGCGAGCTGCCGGCCGCAGTACTGGCAGGTGTTGGCATCCCGCGTGTAGATGTTGTGGCGCGAAAAGCGGACTTTGGCCTTGGGAATGCGATCATATAGCTGCAGCATGATCACACGCGGCACGCGGATGGCGCGATTGACGGTGTGAATGACGTCGTCGCCGGTTTCAGTCGAGAGCTGCAACCAGCTATCGAAGTCGAACATGCGGAACTGGCGGTCGACGGCTTGCGCTGCGCCCAGGTAGAGCAGAGTAAAGGCCCGCCTAACATTGGTGACATGGATGGGCTGGAAACTCCGGTTGAGCACCAGGACAGACGAGTTGATCACAACGTGTCCGTTCTGGCGCTTAGCGCCACGACTTCGTTCACCGTTGAGAGCCAGAAACGCCCAGTCCTTGCCCTGGCGCCGTGCCAACGCAAAGCGTCTTTTGGAAACCTGGACCGCAGGAGTGGCCGCGGAATATTGGCCGCGCTCATAAGCGGTGATGCTAACAGACCGAGGCCAGGACGGCAAAGGCTGTAAAATGCCAGGGTCTTGAACACCCAAACCCTATCCGCACTGGTAGCCGCCATCGTCAGCTTGGCGATCGGTGGCGCTGTTCTTCTGCGTGAGCCGCGGCGGGCGGTCCATGTTCTCTTCGCAACCTTCGCCTTCAACATCGCGCTGGAAAAGTTCCTGTCCTTCTTCTCCACCGGCGCGGCTGAGCCTGATTCGCTGCTCAAGTGGGCCGTGATGGCTGCAACAGTGTCACTTCCCGCGACCGCGCAACGGTTCTTCCAGGCTTTCTTGGGCGACGAGGCTGGACCGCCGCCGCTCTCGCGCACCACTGTGGTGGGCGCGGGATTGCTCTACTCAGCGCTGCTACTCAGTCGATTTCTGGCGGCGCCCATCCACACCGGACCGTGGTTTCACGCGGCCCTGGTCGTCTATGTCTTCGTCGGCCTGTATCTGTCGGTCTACTACCTCTACCGTCGCTACCGGGGTACGCCATCTCGGGTTGAGAAGATCCGACTTCTCTACCTCCTCATCGGTGGCGTGGCGACGGTGACGGCCGCCCTGCTCGATCTCATTCCCGGCGCGCCCTCGTTCGGAAATATCTTCATCACCATCTACCTGTATTTCCTGTCGCAAACCCTGGCCCGCTACCGCTTGCTCGACCTTAACGAGCTGCTCGGTCGCATGGTGGTGCTGGCCACCCTGGTCGTCATCGCCACTGTCATCTACGGCCTGCTCTTGGTGAAGTGGGTCGAGCTCGACGAGCTCGGTGTGTTCTTCCTCAACGCCCTGGTGGCATCGACCGCGATCATCATCGTGTTCGAGCCGTTGCGCACACGCCTGGAGCGCGTGGTGAATCGCTGGATGTTCCAGGAGAAGTACGAGCTGTTCCGGCGCATCGAAACTTTGCGCACGGATCTGATGAACGTCATCGATGTGCGGGATCTGGTTCCGCGTGTGCTCTCAGCCCTGGAAGCTTCGCGCCGAGTGACACACGCCTCGCTCTACACCGTCGACCCCGACGGCTCGGCCTACGAGCTGGCCGGGCATGTCGGACCGCGGCCCGAAGGACGCTTGGACGCGGTTGCGTATCGCGCCTTTCTCGAGCGGCTGCGCCGCGCTGGCGTGGTGTCGATCGAGGGCCTTGAGCGAGAGCTGGCAGCCCTGCGCAACACCCAGAGCGAGGAGCGCGAGAGCCTCCTGCTCATGATGCGCGCTCTCGAGCTGCTCAACGGTTCGGTCGTGCTGGCGGTGATCGGCGAGGAGCAACTCCTGGGCATGCTGGTGCTGCGCGACGAGCGCCTACGCGAGGCCTATTCCTCGGAGGAGATTGAGCTGTTTCGCGGGGTGGCCGCGTCCATCGGGGTCACCCTGCAGAACTCGCAGGTGTACGAGCGCATGAAGGAGCGTGATCGCTTGGCGGCGCTTGGCCAGATGGCGGCCGGCCTCGCCCACGAGATTCGCAATCCCCTGGGATCAATCAAAGGCGCGGCCCAGTTTCTGCAACCGATCGGGCCGCAGCCCGCCGAGGCTGGAGGTACCCGCGAGTTTCTCGATATCATCGTCGAGGAAGTCGATCGGTTGAACAAGATTGTGTCGCAGTTCCTCGACTACGCCCGGCCCTATCGCGGGGACCAGAATCCGCTCGACATCAACGATGTGGTTCGCAAGACGCTGCACCTTCTCGACAAGGAACGCGGCGCAAACATTGAGATCTCGACCAGCTTCATCGAAGCGCTGCCCCAGGTTCGGGCTGATGCTCAGCAGTTGCGCCAGGTGTTTCTCAACCTCACGCTCAACGCGCTGGAGGCCATGCCGCAGGGGGGGAAGCTGCACGTGACGACCAGCCTGCGCCGATCCACGCGCCGGAGCGCAGCGGCTGCATTCTTGGAGATCCGTTTCCGCGACACAGGCGTGGGAATCCCGCCGGGTGATCTGCGCAACCTCTTCATTCCCTTCTTCACCACTAAAGAGCGAGGCACGGGCCTGGGCCTACCGATAAGCCAACGCATCATCGAGAACCACGGCGGAACCATCGAAGTACGTTCGCAGCCGGGCGCCGGCTCGACCTTCACCGTACTTCTGCCGGTGGAAGCTGATGCCTATGCTTCATATGCGGAAGCGAAGAAGGGCCCGCCGCCTTTGCCCGGTTCCGGCCCCATCTCGCTGTCGCCGCCCTCGGTCATCGCACCAGCCCTGCCGCTTCCGACACCTCCGCCCATGCCCTCCGGGTTGAAATGAGCTAACGTCACGCCGTGGCCGCAAACGAGACTGAAGCTAAGCGCGTTCTCATCGCGGACGACGAACTCAACATGCGCCGCGTGCTTGAGGCAATTCTGCGGCGCGATGGCTACGACGTGGTGACCGTGGCCAACGGAAATGAGGCGCTGGCCAACATGGGCCGCGGTATCAACATGGTCATCACCGACCTCAAGATGCCGGTTCTCGACGGCATGGGCCTTCTGCGCAAGCTTTCGGTCGACTACCCCGATGTGCCGGTCGTGATGATCACCGCGCACGGGTCAGTGGAAAACGCGGTCGAGGCAGTCAAGCTGGGCGCCTTCGACTACCTAGAGAAACCCTTCGACCAGGAGCAGATTCACCAGATTGTAGCCAAGGCGATGCGCACGCACATGCTGGCGCGTCGCGATGCCCGACCCGAGGACACCACCGCCCGCGGGCGCTTCCGTTTGGTGGGCGAATCACCCGCGATCCGCCAGGTCTACGCGGTGGTCGAGAAGGTGGCCGACACGCCCTCGACCGTACTGATTACCGGCGAGTCGGGCACCGGCAAGGAGCTGGTGGCGCGGGCTCTGCACGACAATTCTTCGCGGCACGCAGGACCATTCATCAAGATCAACTGCGCCGCCATTCCCAAGACCCTGATGGAGTCCGAGCTCTTCGGCTACGACAAGGG
>PMJE01000343.1:0-2157 GCA_003157315.1 Myxococcales bacterium
ATCATCCGGAGGAGGTTCTTCTAGTGCCTCCCGCCAGAAATACGGCCAGTGCCGAGGCCGCCAAGCCGCGCAGCCCGCGAGGCGCGACGAGGGCGCATAGCCGTAGCTATGTTACCGAGGAGCAACGACGCGGGCGGCGCGGATCGGCGGCCGAATACGGCCGGATTTCTGAAGGGAGGCACCAATGGCCATGAGTATGGGCGGCGGGCGCGAGACCGGAACCTTGTCAGACATCAACGTCACCCCGCTGGTGGACGTGATGCTGGTGCTGCTCATCGTCTTCATGGTCACCGCGCCCATGTTGCAGACCGGGGTGGATGTGCAGCTCCCCGACGCCAAGGCGCAAACCATCCCGGATGACTCGGGCAAGCTGATCGTCACCATGACCAAAGAAAAGCGCGTGTACATCGGGCGCATGGAGATTCCATTCGCCGAGGTGGAGGACAAGCTGCGCGCCAACGCCAAGCTGCAGTCCGACCGCGAAGTCTACCTGCACGCGGACAAGGCGCTGTCCTACGGCGACGTGGTCAAGGTCATGGCCGCCATCAAGCTGGCCGGCGGCGACAAGATGGGACTCATCACCGATCCGCTCGAATAGCATGCAAGCATCCGCTTACTCACGCATCCGGCCGCTCGGCCGCGGCACCTTCCTGGGGGGCATCGCCGCCACGTTGCTCATCCACGCCGTGCTGGCTGGACTGGTTTACTACGGCCAACTGAAAACCCCGCCGCGTCCCGAGGCCCCGCGCGACATGATCATCACCAGGCTGGTGGCGCTCGGCACGCCCCGGGAAAAGTTCTGGTTGCCGCGTATCGTGCAGCCGCCCAAGCCCAAGGCGCCGGCCGCCATCAAGCTTTCCGACGATCCCAACGCCGCGCCTGCTCCCAAGGAAGCGCCCAAAGTCGAAGACTCCAACATCTCGAAGGATCTCCGCCGCGCTCTCAATCGCGCTAAGGCCCTGGCCCAGTCGGCCGCTGCCGAGGAAGCCGCTGAGGGCTCACTCACCGGGTCAGCCGAAGGCACCTCCAACCAAGCAGCGATCGGAGATGAGTACGCCACTGCCATCCACGATGCCGTGCTCAAGCACTGGTCCACTCCCACCGGGTTCGTTTCGGACAGCGAGCTGGCGAGACTCTCCGCCGAGGTGAGAGTTTCGATCTCTGCTGACGGCGTGCTCGCCAATCCCAAGGTAATCAAGCCGTCAGGCAACCAGTACTTCGACGATTCTTGCGTAGAGGCGGTGAAGGCCACCGGCCGGGTTCCGCCTCCCCCAGCCGGGTTCAAGCGCGGCTTCCGCCTGGGCTTCGAAGGCAAGGATCTAGCCCGCTAAGGAGAAACATGACGAAGCACCCACTTGCGCGTTGCGGACTTGTCACCGCAGCGCTGACTCTCGCCGCCGCACTCCCGTCCCACGCGCAGGCTCCGGCTGAACCAGGAGCGGGTGACACCGACGAGTTGCCGCGCATCGTGATCAGCGATCCCAACCGCGACCTCTTCCGCCTGGCACTGCCGGACGCGACCGGCGAGAGGAACCTGGCCCGCTCAGCCACCGAGATCGAGCAGCGCGATCTCACCATCACGGGACTCTTTCGCGTGCTCGATCCTGTATCCTTCCCCGACGCCTTACAGAAAGAAGGCATGGGGTTCTCCGCCGCGCTGTGGACTGAAGTGGGAGCTCAGGGCGTGGCCAAGATGGGCGTCAGCCACCAGGGAAGCGGCCTGGTTTTGGAAGGCCGCCTGTATCAGGTGGGCCGTGGCGAATCGCCTGTGCTCAGCAAGACCTACCACGGGACCGAGTTGCGCGCGTTGGTGCACGCCTGGGCCAACGACGTGATAGCCCAGTTCACCGGCCAGCGCGGCGTGTTCGGGGCTCGCATCGCCTTTGCCATGGGGGGCAAGAAGGGTGAGATCGCCACCGTCGGCATGGACGGCGCCGAACTGTCAGTCGTGACCCACATGAACTCCCCCTGCCTGCTGCCCGCATTCTCGCCAAGCGGAGGCCAAATTGCGTTCACCTCGTTCTTGATGGGTGGCGACGATCTGTGGATCGTGTCGACCGGTGGCGGCCGGGCGAACCGCATCTCGAAGCGTTCCGGGCTCAACACCGGCCCGGCCTGGTTTCCCGGCGGGGGCTCGCTGGTGGCGACCCTCTCTTT
>PMJE01000343.1:2172-3574 GCA_003157315.1 Myxococcales bacterium
CGCCGGCTGACTTTCCAGGGCACCTACAACCAGACCCCGCGTTTCTGCCCGCGCGCTGACACGCCGATCATCGCGTTCACCGGACGAGACGAGCGTCTGGTGTTCGACATTTTCACCTACGACCTGCGCGCCGGGAAGATCGAGCGCATGACACAGAACCAGGGCTCGAACGAGGATCCAACCTGGTCGCCGGACTGCCGCCTCATCGTCTACGCCTCCAGCCGCGGGGGCCTCTTTGCCATGAATCCGCAGACCAAGCTGGAATTCCAGATCTGGAAGGGCGGCGCCCGCAGCCCATCGTTTGGTCCGCCACCGGCCGCGGGTCGCTGAAGCGGACCCGGGGCAGCTCATGAGCCGCATCGCCACCATCGACATCGGAACCAACACGACCCTGCTGCTCGTCGCCGAGGCGAGCGGTTCAACCATCACCGTTCTGGAGGACCGCGCCGAAATCACACGGCTGGGCCGCGGCATCGGCAGGGATGGTGGGTTGGGACGAGAGGGTATCGACCGCACCCTGGCCGTGCTCTCCGGCTACGCGGTGCTGGCGCGCGTGCACGAGGCGCCCATTTTCGCCATCGGCACCGAGGCCCTGCGCCGGGCGCCCAATGCGGCTGATTTCCTTTGCCGTGCCGCGGCCCTGCTGGACACGCCGGTAGATGTGATCGGCGGCGAGCGCGAGGCCGCCCTCACCTTCCTGGCCGCGAAGCTTTCTTTCCCCGAGGCTGCCGGCCAGATCATGATGGTCGTCGACATCGGGGGCGGGTCCACCGAGGTCATTGTCGCTCGCCGGGGTGCGGTCGACTTCTGCGCCAGCCTGCCTCTCGGGTCCGTGCGTCTGACGGAACGCCACATTCATCACGATCCGGCGCTTGCCCATGAGGTCGAGGCCGTGCGCGACGAGGTCGTCAGCCACCTGGCAAAGACACCTCTGCCTTCCGCTTCCGAGACAGAGCGGCCATGCCTGGTAGGCGTTGCCGGGACAGTCACGACCCTGGCCGCCATGGCGCAGGATTTGCGCAGCTACGATCCTGCGCTCGTTCACGGCTACCGCCTGACCAAGCCCGTACTGGAAAAGCAGCTCGATCGCCTGCGCACATCCACACAGAAGGAACGCGAGGCCATGGCTGGCCTCGACCCGCGTCGTGCTGACGTGATCCTGAGCGGCGCGATCATCCTCTCCGAAATCGCACGACGGGCCGGGGGCAATCGCGTGGGGAGCCCGCCGGCTTTGCCNNCGCTGGGGGCTGCTCTACGAGAAGTTTGGACTTGGCTAGAAGATCGCGCTTGCCCGCAAGTGATTGATTTGTCAGGGCAAATCCCCGTCTGCCTTCGCGATGTTGCGGACCGGCTCGCAACCCGGTAGGTTCCTGTGTAGAGCCAACGTGCAGCAAAAGCTGGT
>PMJE01000461.1 GCA_003157315.1 Myxococcales bacterium
CTACGATGCCTGCCCCAACGACCCTGAAGATATGGACGGGTTCGAAGACAACGATGGCTGCCCGGACCTAGATAACGACAAGGATGGGATCCCGGACAAGCAGGACAAATGTCCCAATGAACCCGAGACCCTCAATGGCTACAAGGACGACGACGGCTGTCCCGACCCAGGCGCGCCGATTGTCGTGCTTCGTGAGGACAAGATCGACATCATCGAGCGCATCACCTTCTTGCCCGGCCAGACCGATCTCAGTCCCCAGGGCGTCAGTATCGTCAAGCTGGTGGCCATGGTCATGCGCGGGCACACCGAATTGGGGCGGGTGCGCATCGACGTGCGCGCCGACGGCGTGACCGAGGCCACCATGCGCGGGCGCGCCCAGGAGGTACTCAAGACTCTCTCGGCCCACGGTGTTGACGCGAAACGCCTTAAGCTGGGCAACGTGAGCAGCGGCTCCAGTCGGGTCCAGTTCATTATCGAGAGCCGCATCGCGCCCAAGAGCCTCAAGGCCCCGTGGCCGGCCACACCCCTGCCACCACCGACTGAGGCGCTGCCGCCCCAGGCACCCCTGCCTGCAACGCCAGCACCCCAGGCGCCCCAGACACCGTTACCCCAGGCACCCTAGAGCAATTCGGTCTACACTGGCCTGAGCGACATGAAACCCCGAGGTTGGGCTGTCACCGACGTTGGCCGCAAGCGCGAGCACAATGAAGACAGTTTTCTGTGCAGCGATGATTTGCAGCTCTACGCAGTGGCCGACGGGATGGGTGGCCACCTGGGAGGAGAGCGCGCCAGTCGTATGGCGGCCGAGATCCTGGAACGCGAGATGTCCGCGCGTCTGGCAAGCGGTCCAACTGCAGCGACGACCGGCGACGCGGTGGCGCAGGCCTTGAGGGAATCGACCTTGGCTGCGTCGAAGGCCATCTTCGAGAGCGCCCAGGCCGAGCCTAACTACACAGGCATGGGCACCACGTTGACCGGCCTGTGCTTCCACGCCGAGAGCGTGACCGTGTGCCATGTGGGGGATTCGCGCGCGTACCTCTTCAGAGACGGGCACGCGCGCCAGCTCACCGAGGATCACTCGTGGGTTCAGGAACAGGTGCGAGCGGGCCTAGTCTCCGCGGACGACGTCTTGGTTTCGCGCTTTCGCAACATCATCACCCGCTCGGTAGGCTTTGAGCCCACGGTTTTGCCAGACATCCTGACCATACTGGTGGAAGCGGGCGATTGCTTTCTGCTGTGCTCGGATGGCCTCTGCAACTACTTGGCCCCTGACGAACTGGGCTTCGTACTCAGCAAACATTTCTACGGCGAAGCGGGCTCGGCCCTGATCAGCATGGCCAATGAGCGCGGCGGCGACGACAACATAACCTGCGTGATTGTGTATGTCGCGAACGTGCTTGCTGCGCCTAGTGGTGGATAGGACGAACAACCCCTGCTGCCGTTCCCCGGTGCTGCTGAGGCAGCGGGTAGGGTTACGCGCTCAACTTCTGTGCTATGGTGTCATCCGTTCTGGAGGTCTCTCATGAGCGGTCCCGGCGCGATTCGGTTGATTGCGTGGACAGCAGCGGGGAAAGTGGTGGCGTCGAAGCGACACCCGCGTTTGAGCGCGCTGGCAACCCCTGCATCGATCGCGAGCGTTCTTCTACTCATGGCAGGTTTCGCCGCGACCGGGTGCGGTTCATCAAAGCAGGCGCCCAATTGCGCAAGCATTTGTGTCCCAGCCAAGCTCGCCCGGCTCGACTTGATTGCCGGGCAACCGGGCGGTGTGGGTTGGGTGGATGGACCGCGGGCCGCAGCGCACTTCGTGGACCCGTGGAGCTTTGTGAGCGATGGACAGGGGCACCTCTATCTCGCCGATTTGAATGGCATCCGCGCCATCGACTTGGGGACCGGGATCATCACGACGCTGGCCGGCTCCGCCACCCAGGTCGGAACGGACGATGGCCCTGGCGCCCTGGCGCGTTTCAATCAGCCGAGCGGTCTCGCCTACCTGGCTGGTTCGCTCTACCTCACCGACACTGAGAACCACTTGATACGCAGAATCGACGTCGCGACCGGGCTGGTAACCACCGTGGCCGGTCAGGAACACGCCGGTACCACTGACGGCATTGGGAGCGCCGCCGGCTTCGACGAGCCTGAAGGTATTGCTTTGGACCCGGATGGAAACTTGTACATTGCCGACACGGACAACCAGACGATTCGGAGGATGGCGCCCGATAGTGCCGAGGTCACGACCATGGCCGGTGTCCCTCAGAATGGCGGCACTACGGACGGGGTGGGCGCGGCCGCGCTCTTTTACGGGCCGAGGGCCGTGGCCGATGATGGTAGCGGAAGTTTGTACGTCGCCGACACCTACAACCAAAGCATTCGCAAGATCGACACTAGCACGCTCGCCGTGTCGACCATCACCACGTTTGGCGCCGTGCCCCTGGGGCCTGTTCCGCAAGGCATCGCCATCGACGGAGCCGACCTCTTGGTATCGCTCTTTGCCGACGGGAGCACGGTCGATGGCCGTATCGTGCGGGTCGCGATGGATGGCACTGTGACAGCGGTGGCAGGCGCCGAGGCGAAAGGTTTTGTCGACGGCGTGGGGAGCCAGGCCCGATTCTGGGGCCCGGCCGGCCTGTGGAACGATGGTGCCGGAACGCTGTACGTGGCGGATGAAGTAAACTACGCGATTCGCACCGTCGATCTCGCAAGCGGGACGGTGAGCACCTACGCGGGCGGCACGCGCGAGGGGAGCTCCGATGGAACTGGGACCCAGGCGCGATTCACGGGACCGCAGGGGATCGCTGCTGCCACCAGCGGCGACAGCGCCTACGTCGCGGACACGGGCAGCAGCACCATCCGCAAGGTCTCCCTCGGCAAGGGGCAGGTCACGACCCTGGCCGGCGTCGCGGGCCAGGTCGGGTCAGTGGACGGCGCGTTGGCGGATGCTCGCTTCAACAACCCGTCAGGGCTAGCACTCGATGACAAGAATCAATTGCTCTACGTGGCCGACGTCCAGAACCAGCGCATTCGTCAGATCGATCTCCGCGCAGGCACGGTGACGACGCTCACCCCGACGCCAGCACCAGGTGACGCGTTCTCTGGCTTTCGTTCTCCTTCGGGCGTCGCGCTTTTCGGCGGGAGCCTGTTCGTGACCGACTACAACCGGCACGTCGTCGCCGCCATCGATCTCAAGCAAGGTCTGCTGGCGACGGTTGCGGGCAAGCCCGACGTGCGCGGCTTTGCTGACGGCGTGGGCTCGTCCGCTACGTTCTATTCCCCGTTCGGTATCGCGGCCGATGGGCTCGGCAATCTTTATGTCGCGGACGAGCTAAACCTCGCGATTCGCAAGATCGAGATTGCCACCGCCACCGTGTCCACCGTCGCCGGCAGCGGCAGCCTGGGCAGCAGCGACGGGATCGGTGCGGCAGCTTCGTTCAACCACCCGGTCGCGGTGGCCGCCAACGCCCTGGGCGACCTGTTCGTTTCAGACATGGTGAATGATACCGTGCGCCACATCGATATCGCAACCGACGATGTGACGACAAGTGTTGGAACGCCCCTGACTGGAGGCGTTGCTTTGGGACCGCTACCGGCGCAGATTAGCTTTCCCCTTGGAATCGCCCTCACGAATTCAGGAGGGCTTCTCATCTTGTCCGAGAATTCCGTGTTACTCGCGCATTGACCACTCGGGCATGTGGTTGTGTTTGCTGGGATCCTGGTAGGGAAGCCAAATCGCGACGCCTGAAGGGTCATTGCCAGCCCGCACCTCGGAGGGAAACAGCGGAGCGAGCCAGAGCTGGGGCTCTTGGCACTGGGAACTGAACGTGTAGGTATGCACGCCTCTGCCGCCCCCTTGGTATGAATCCGCTGGGTAGCACGGGTACATCCCGGTCGCCTTGTGATTGAGTACGCGCAGCCCGTAGTCTCGAGTGGACGAGAACACGACCCACATGAGCGGCTGGCCCTTGTACGTCTGTGCGACCGGGACCCAGCGCGGAAACGAGTTCGAAA
>PMJE01000097.1 GCA_003157315.1 Myxococcales bacterium
GTTCAGCCCCGGATTATGTGCAGTGGACGGTCTTCGGGCTTGCGGGCCAGTCAAGCGGCATGAGCAATTGCGCTACTGGCCCACGTGCCGGGCAATCGGCTGGGGACTGGCCGGTTGTCCATAATCAAAGCGTCTGGAGGAACTGCATTACGCTGTCGCTGGGCTGGTATCTGGTCTGCTTGATGCTTGGCGGCTGAACGGCGGCCAGCGCGCGTTCCTTCATGGTGAGATCGGCCTCTACGTACATGTGTGTCGTGGATAGGTTCTCATGCCCGAGCCACAGTGCGATGACCGTAATGTCGACTCCAGCCTGAAGCATGTGCATGGCGGTCGAATGTCGGATGACATGGGGCGAAACTCGGCGTTTCGCGAGTTGCGGGCAGACAGTCGCAGCGCTCTTTACGGCGAGTTGCAGCCGTGCCGTGACAGCCGGCCGGCTCATACGGGCTCCCGACCGACCGGGAAATAGCGCCTGATCCGGTCTGTCATTGATGCGTGCCAACCACTTTCGAATCTCGGTGGCCGTGGTTCGCCACAACGGCACGCTCCGCTCCTTGCGCCCCTTGCCGCGGATTCGTACCGCTGCACTACAGTCCAAAACCACATCGGCCACCTTCAGGCCGGTGATTTCGGATACTCGGCCGCCGGTATTGTAAAGCGTGGCGAACATGACGCGATCTCGCTGTCCGCACCAGGTGGTACAGTCCGGAGCATCGAGGATGGCTTGCATCTCAGCCCGGGAGAGGAAGCCCAGCAAGGGTTTGTCGAAGCGCTTCATGGGTATCGCGAGAACGCGCTGGACGATCGGTAGTGCCGTGGGCTCCTTGAAGGCCGCGAAGTGCAGGAATGAGCGGATCGCCGCAAAGCGAGCATTGCGACTGCGAATCGCGTTGTGGCGTTCGCTTTCCAGATGATTGAGGAAGGCCAGGATGAAGTGCGCATCCAGATCGGAGAGGGCGAGGCGCTCTGGCGCCTTGCCCAGATGGTGTTGGCCAAACTGCAGCAGTAAGCGGAAGCTGTCGCGGTAGGCGGCCACCGTTTGCGCGCTAACGTTACGCTGTTGGATCAAGCGCTCCAGGAAGAACTGCTGGAGAAGTGTCGGAAAGCTGGTTTCTGGGACTGGCGCCTTCATCGCGTACCTCCCTCGGCAAACTGCGAGAACCGCCGCGCGGCGACGGCCATGAGTTCCGGGATAGCCGTCACGTACCAGTAGGTATCGGAGACCTTGGCATGGCCGACATAGGTCGATATTGCATCAATGACGTTGTCGATCGGCTGATTCTGCCGGTAGCTGCGCAGCAGACCGTGACAGATAAAGGAATGGCGCAGATCGTGAATGCGGGGAGCTGGATAGCCGCCCCGTGCGGCCCAGCCCATCTGTGCGCGCAACTTCTCGAAGGTGGAATGAACAGTGCGGTCAGGCAGCGCTTTGCCGCGAGCCGACACGAAGAATGCCTCGACCTTTTGGCCGCTGAGTTTGCGGTGCCGGGTCTCAGCGTAACGGCTCAGCGCCGCTCCGGTAGTCGAATGCAGTGGCACCAGGCGAGACTTGCGAAACTTGGTCTGCCGCACTATGAGTAGTTCATGCTCCAAATCCACATCCTGCGGTTTGAGATGGAGTGCCTCTGAAATGCGCAAGCCGGTGGCCGCCAGCAGCCCGAACAGAGTACGGTAGGTCAGCGGACGAAGACCGCCTGCCGGCAGCAGATTGTCTGCCGCCTTCAGGAGCGCCACGATCTCCTGCTCGGTGTAAATGTGCGGAATGAGCCGCCGATGAGCGGGACCGAAAAACGTTGGAGGCACAATCGCAGTACCTGCATCAAACTGCGAGCGGTACTTGACGAAAGGCCGCAGCACTTCAAGCCGACGCGCCCAGGTCAGGGGCGTGCTGCGCCGCGAACTCTGCGCCCACCGTACCGCCAGGTCGAACGTCACCGGGCCTCGATGATCGGTCTGGTCGGAGAAGCGCCCGAAGGCAAGTAGCTGCTCACCAGCGATTCCAAGATCGAATCCCATCTGCCGCCGTGCCGCAAGATAGTCTTCGACCAGCGAAACCATTGTTGGCGTATGCTTCATGACTGCCCTCCCGGCCAAGGCGCGGCCACTGCCGCCAGTTTTGGCAAATCCACCTTGCTGTATATCGTTGTCGTGTCCAGACTGCGGTGGCGCAGAACGTCGGCAACCTCCTTTAAACTTGCGCCGGCGCTCCGCATCCGCATGGCGGCGTAATGCCTAAGCACATGCGTTCCGGTATACCGGTCAAGCCCACAGCGGGCATATGCTCGGCGAACGGCGCCCCGCACGAACTCCGCAGTGATCGGGGCATGGAACGGCGCGCGGTGGCGGACGAACAAGGATCGATCTGTGCTTTGTGGTCTGGCGCCGCGCAGGTACTCCACGATCGCCTTTCCGGTTGGCGCTGGCAACGGCAGCACATCTGCCCGTCGCGACTTGCCGCGGCCGATGATGAGTGTGCCTTCACGCCAGTTCAGGTCGTCGAGTTGTAGTGCGGCCACCTCGCCGGCGCGCAGCCCCATGTCCACCAGGCAGCGCGCCATGGCGTAACCGCGTTGCCCGCTCGCGCTATGGCGGTCAAAGGCATCGAGGAATCGGGCGACTTCGTCAGGCGTGAGATATGCGGGCACAGTGGCCAAGCGCCACTGCGCTACCGTCGGTACTGCGGCCACCAAAGCCTCGACCCGATCCCCGCAACTCAGAGCGCGGAAGCGCAGGTAGCTGCGCAAGGCGCTGCCAAGAACCCCTGCTGTGCCTGGGCTGTAGCGATTCGCGGGTCGGACCATAAACGCCACGATGTCGCCGGGTTTGATCCGGTCGACCTCAATCGGATTGCGGCCGAAATGATCAATCAGGAACTTTCCCACCCACATCCGGCGAGAGGCGCGGGTAGCTGGCGCCAATCCGCAGACAGTATCCAGATGCGCATTGAAACGCTCCAGTTCGTCCCGGATCGCCTGTGGACCAAGCAAACGCGGTCCCGAAATACGGCCTTCGCCCCGCAATACGTGCAGCAAATGCGCCAGCGCCGGGCGCACCCCGCTCACGTTGCGTTGACACGGGCCTGGACAGTTGCACGCCGGTAGATGTTCTGTCACGAAGCGGTGTGCCAGAAACTCATCAATGGAGCGCATCGGAACTCGCCGCTCCGTCATCCAGTGTGCGAAATGCTCGACGCCGTGAAGGTAGGCTCGAGCAGTTGCCGGGCAATAACCTTGATCCTGCAAATAGCCGACATAAGCGTCGGCGCTCTGGCTCAGAATGCTCGATCCGAGCCAGTCACGATACGAAGGGATAAACAGATTGTTCTCCTATGGACGGCACAGCGTCCATAGGAGAACATCTTCCGTTATGCACAACGGCCCGGAGCGGCTACCTGCCTCAAAGGCCCATCCCTGCGCATGATCGTGAGGCTGCGCCGAGCAGGACTGCACATAATCCGGGGCTGAAC
>PMJE01000211.1 GCA_003157315.1 Myxococcales bacterium
TGACCTCGACGATGATGCCGGTGTCAGGGGTATTGTCGCGGCTGCAAGCCACAGAAAGCAGCAGCCCAACCGGCAGCAGCGCCACCGCAAGATGGGCGCGGGCAAGCGCCGTCATTTGAGGTCAACTCCTGCGGTGGCCGCGCAGTCAGCGCAAAATGGCCCGTTGCCATTACCACGCGTAGCCAGCAGCACCGCCGCAACCCCACCGCCTACCACAACCACGCCAACTGCTGACCAGAACCACCAGCTATGCAAGATCGAAGTCTCGGCCCCTGCTCCGCCGGCCGGCTTGCTAGACGTCGGCTGTGTGAGATCCACTCGGTTCGCAGGCACAGTGACCACAGGCCAGACGATCACTTCAGGCGACGGCCTGGACAAGGGAACCGCAACCGGCTGTGGAGATGGCGTCGCGACCGGCGGGGACAGCGGGGCCGCGCTCTCGGCGGTCTTGGCCGCCTGGGCCTCCGCTGCTGCCTTTGCCTCGGCTGCTGCCTTCGCGACCCGAGCTTGCTTGGCCTCGCGCTCCTCTTCGGCCTTTCTTGCCTGCGTCGCCTGCTGCTCAGCTTCGAGCTCCTGGAGTCGCCGCTCGACCTCCCCACGGTTGGGAGCTTCTGGGGCGCGCCGCAGGTAGTTCCTGTAGAAAGTCAGCGCCTCATCCACATGGCCAAGCTTCCTGTGGCACTGGGCGATGTTGTAAAGGAACGTGGCATCCGGCCTTAGCCGGTACGCCTCCTTGAAATCCTCCAGAGCCTTCTCGTACTCGGCCAAATCAAAATGGCGCGCCCCGGCCTCGAAGTGCTGCTTCGCGAGCACCTTGTCCTCGACCGGTGAAGCTGCGATCGCTGCCAACGCCAGGCCCGACACCAGGCCCAGCACCACCAGCCCTGCAACGCGCGTGGAAAACATTGCGANNAAGCTCGCGGCGAGCATGGAAAACACCTGCCCCGTCGCCTCCCAGACAGCACGGGGCCTCCTCAATCGCATCTGGTCGACCGATCCGCAAGTGCTTGCGGAAAAGTCGCGACCAAACCGCAAGAGAATGCGGTAAAGTCGTCCCTTGAACCGCACCCAGGCCAAAGCCATCAAGCGGGACCTCGACAAGAAGATGGTTTTGCTCTCCGGTCCTCGTCAGGTGGGCAAGTCCTACCTGGCTCGCTCGATCATGGAGGGTTTTCGCACGCCACAGTATCTGAACCATGACAACGCCCAGGATCGGACGATCATCAGCAAGCAGGCGTGGCGAAGTACCACGGATCTTCTGGTGTTGGATGAACTTCACAAGATGCGTGGATGGAAGAGTTTTCTGAAGGGAGTCTTCGACGCGCGCCCCAAGCATTTGCGCATCTTGGTGACGGGCAGCGCGCGCGGCCGACCTTGATGATCGAAGTCAAGACCTCGGATCGCGAGCTGGCGCCTGGCCTGGTCTTCTTTCACGATCGCTACGCCATCCCCGGCGTGCAATTAGTGGGCGACCTGCGCGTGGAAAGCGAACACAAAGGCCTCGCAGTTTTGCGAGCGCTCGACTGGCTGAAACAACTCGACCGCCCAACACGTTAATCGAGGGTCTTGTCGATGAAATCTTTAGTGCCCCGCCTCGGCGGCCGATCTAGTCTGACCCTGCCGCAAAGACCTACGAAGACTTCTTCCCAAACTGCATATCGCCTGCTCGAATGAAGTTGGGCCCACTCCGATGATTGCAATTGTCCAGCGAGTCTCCCGCGCCGAGGTCCGGGTCGCCGCGGAGGTCGTGGGGCGCATCGACAAGGGCGTGCTCCTGCTGGTCGGGGTCGAGCGGGGCGACACCCAGGCCGACGCAGACCTGCTGGCGCGCAAGCTGGTTGCCCTGCGCATCTTCCCGGGCCGCACCCCGATGGATCTCAGCCTCAAGGACGCGGGCGGGGCTTGCCTGGTGGTGAGCCAATTCACGCTGGCGGGCTCCATCCGCAAGGGCAATCGGCCCAGTTTCGACCGCGCCGAGGATCCTGCCTTGGCGCAAGCACTCTACCAGCGTGTCGCCGACCGCATCGCCGCCGAGGGCATCGTGGTGGCCTGCGGCCGTTTTGCCGCTGACATGGACGTGGAGCTGGTCAACGACGGCCCCGTCACCTTCATCATCGAGACTCGCGACGGCGCGCTGGCCGGGCACTAGACCGGCATCTCGTGGACCGTGGATCGAGGCTAGCTATTTCACACAGAGGCCACAGAGCCGGATGAGAAACGGAAGCGTTGGATTGGTCCGATCCGAACCCCCTTCTTCTCATCCGATCTCTGAGTTCTCTGTGCCTCTGTGTGGAACAGGTAATCAGCGATACGTAATCAGCGCTTCCACCGGCACCTTGCCAAGTTGCGCGCGGCCGTTCAAGCCGGCCAACTCGACGACAAAGGCCGCCAGGACGACCTCTGCCCCCAGGTCCTGCAGCAAGCGGCAGGCGGCAGCCGCGGTGCCGCCGGTGGCGAGNNGGCAGCTTGCCGGGCTTGCGTATGGGCACGTACCCGACACCCAGCATGGTGGCCGCAGCGGCGCCGAAGATGAAGCCGCGCGATTCGATGCCGGCGATCACCGTCGGCCGCGTCTTGGCGATGGCCTCGCACAGACACTCCATGCAGCGACGAAAGGCGGGACCGTGCTGCAACAGTGGCGTCACGTCGCGGAAGAGAATCCCCTGCTTGGGGAAGTCCGGGACGTCGCGAATCAGGGAACGAAGATCACCCGTGAACTTTTCGCTTGCGGTTGGCATGGCCCTTTTCTACTTCAAGGGCGGCAGAAATTGCAGCGGATCTTGCGGCTCCTCTTTGCGGCGCACCTCGAAGTGCAGGTGCGGGCCGGTGGCGCGGCCCGTGTTCCCCACACCGCCGATGGCTTGCCCNNGGCCGCGGCCAGCACCGGCGTTCCAATGGGAGCTTTCATGTCAATGCCATCGTGGTCGTGGCCCCACCGCTTGCCAAACAGCGACGTGAGCATGGGCCTAGCCAGCGGCCAACGCAGCGGGGCTGTGCTGCTCGCCTCGCTGGGGGCCGCCGGATCCGCGGGCAGCGCCGGGGCCAGTTC
>PMJE01000338.1 GCA_003157315.1 Myxococcales bacterium
GCGCGGCGTGGCCCTGTTCGTGGCTGGCGACCGCGGACTGCCTGTGGTCGGCTATGCCCCGGCGCGCGTCAAGCGCACCATCGTGGGCCATGGCCGGGCGAGCAAGTCCCAGGTTGGCTACCTGGTGCGTGCGCTGCTGGCCATGCGCCGCGCGCCCGAGGCTGACGCGGCTGACGCCCTGGCCATCGCCATTTGTCATGCCCGTCTGGGGGGTGCGGCCTTGCGGCTCTGACCAGGAGAGCGAGTAACGGCCCGCTGCTGAGAAAGCAGAGGTGAGCGGGGAGGACACAGAGCAGGCTTGATGCCGATACTGTTGTTGCCGAAACTAGCCACGGCGGCCTAACCAGGGGTACGCTCCCAGAAATGACGCCCTCTGCGGACTCTCCTCTCATCTTTCTGGCCTCACCCTCACAATGATCGCTTCGCTGCGCGGCACCTTGCTTGAGAAGAACCCCGACACCGTGGTGATCGAGGCAGCCGGGGTGGGCTACGCGGTGACGGTAACCGCGGCCGCCCAGCGCGCGCTGCCCGCCCTGGGCGCCGAGGCGCGTTTGTTTATCCATGCGCACGCCGTGCAAGACGGTCCCTTGCAGCTCTTTGGTTTCGCCGATTCCGAAGAGCGCCGGATGTTCGAGACCCTGCTCACTGTGCAGGGAGTGGGCCCCAAAGTTGCGGCTGCCATCCTGTCCGGCCTTCCCATCGGTGAGCTAGTGCGCGCCATCCGCGCGGCTGACCTGGCCACCTTGACCAGGATTCGCGGGGTGGGGCGCAAGACTGCCGAGCGCATGGCGGTCGAGCTGCGCGACAAGGTCGGGGTGCCGGTAGGCGCGGGACGCGAGCCGTCCGGGTTCTACCCGCTGGCAGGGATCGTGCCTGCGGGCCGGCGGGGCGAGGTTTTCGGCGCACTGCAGGCGCTGGGCTACCGGGTGATCGAGTTTGAGTCCGTCTTGCCGGCGCTCGACGAGAGCAAGCCCACCCCTGACCTCATCAAAGAAGCGCTGGCTGCTCTGAGGAAGAAGTGATGGCGCGCAAGCGGCACGACGACGGACCCGCTCCGGCCGACGGCGAGGACTCGGTGCGGGTGGTGTCGCCCGAGGCGGATTCGCCCAAAGAGAAGGCGCTGGACGCGGCGCTGAGGCCGACGTCGTTCGCCGAATTCGTCGGGCAGCGCAAGGTGGCCGAGAACCTCGAGGTCTATGTGGCCGCCGCGAAAAAGCGCGGCGGAACCTTGGACCATGTACTTCTGTCTGGCCCTCCGGGCTTGGGCAAGACCACCTTGGCACACCTACTGGCATACGAAATGGGCACCCAGGCGCGCGTGACCTCAGGGCCGGCGCTCGAGCGCAAGGGCGACCTGGCGGGTATTCTAACCTCGCTGGGTCGCGGCGACGTGCTGTTTGTCGACGAGATCCATCGGCTGCAGCCCATCATCGAAGAGAGCCTATATCCGGCCATGGAGGACTTCAAGATTGAGATCGTGACTGGGGTTGGCGCAGGCGCCGCTGCCATCACCGTCCCGATCGAGCGCTTCACCCTGGTGGGGGCCACCACGCGCACCGGCCAGCTCACCTCGCCACTGCTTTCGCGCTTTGGCATTGTCGAGCGACTGGACTTCTACGCGCCCGCCGAGCTCACCACCATCGTCAAACGCTCAGCCAGCATCTTGGGCATTCGTCTCGACGAGGACGGCGCGCTCGAAATCGGCCGTCGCGCGCGCGGCACGCCTCGTATCGCCAACAAGCTGCTCAATCGGGTACGCGACTTCGCCGAAGTACGCGGCGACGGCCGGGTAACCCGCGAGGCGGCCGACTATGCCCTTCGCCGTTTGGGCGTGGACGAGCTGGGACTGGACGAGGGCGACCGCCGGCTCCTGCGCGCCATCATGGAACGATTTGACGGCGGCCCGGCCGGCATCGAATCCCTGGCCGCAGCGCTGGCCGAAGATCGCGACACCCTGGAGTACGTGCACGAACCCTATCTCATCCAACAGGGCTTCCTGGTGCGCACCCCGCGCGGCCGTCAGGCCACCCGCCAAGCCTATGAGCACATGAAGATCCCGCTCCCTTCGTCGACTGGCCGCAGCGGTCCGAGCGGGCAGGGCAGCCTCTTCTGACGATGACTTCTTAAGATCTTCGCAAAACGCGGCGATTGAACTCTTAGGATGAAGTTCGTCGTCTTTGCGGCTGCGGCCTTGCTGCCGGTCTGGGCTTTGCCCAGCACGACGCGGGCCGATGTGGCGCAGACCCTGCGCGACACGGTGATAAATGTGGAAGCGCCGGTCGCGATCCCGCTCAGTGAACCACTGCGTGACCGTTTTGGCGTTGGCACCATGCCGGCGCTCTCCGCGAGTCTGCCGGTGGGGGGGTGGACTCTCCTCGGGCTGCGCCTACGCGGTGGCTTTCTCTCAAACGGTCCTGCGCCGGCGGATCGCGCAGTCCGGGATCCTGGAATGGGTGGTCTGCTGGCGCTGTCTGCTATCGCCAGATTTCGGCCGCTAGCAGGGCGGCAGCGTGATTCACGCAGTATCGGTCCTTGGATCGAGCTTGGGGTGGGGCCGGGCATCACCGGTATTCTGGTACGCGTTGAGGGCGAAGCGGCGGTGGGCTGGAATTTTCGATGGCGAGAATGGATCTTCGGGCCCTCGGCCCGCTACCTGCTCTTGGTACAGCCATCCAGCCCGCTGGACAGCTCGGATGCCCAGGTGGCCCTGCTGGGCGTCGAGATCGTGATGCATGATTCGCACCGGCCCGCGCCGATCGAGGTTCCGGTCGCGGTCGCTGTCGCGGTTGCCGTGCCCCAGCCCAAGGTTCTCGATCGGGACGGTGATGGAATTCCTGACGATGTGGACAAGTGTCCCGACGAGCCCGAGGACTTCGATGGCTTCGAGGACGAGGACGGGTGCCCGGATCCCGACAACGACAAGGACGGAATTCCCGACGTGGCGGACAAGTGTCCCAACGAACCAGAGACGGTCAACGGGGTTGAGGACGAAGACGGCTGCCCCGACGAAGCGCCGATCGTGGTCAAGGAAAACCGTATTCTACTGACTGAGCGGGTGCTTTTCGACACCAACCGGGCTCGGGTGCGAACCGCGGGCCGGCCCGCACTGGCGGCGGTGTTGAATCTTTGGCAGCAACATCCCGAGTGGGACCAGCTGGTCATTGAAGGCCACGCGGATCGTCGTGGCCCCGATCAGTTCAACGATTGGCTCAGCCAAGAACGGGCACAGCGGGCGCGCAAGGCTCTCATCGGCCTGGGCTTCCCGTCGGAGAAGCTTGCCGTCGCCGGATTCGGGCGCAGGCAGTTGCGCATGCCGGGAAGCAATGAAGAAGCCGATCGACAAAACCGCCGCGTCGAATTCGTGATCATCAAGAAGGTCGAGGAGCGCGCCAAGGGCGCGGATCTCACCCAACCGGCCCGGCACGCACAAGCTGGAGGGCTGCAGCAATGAAAGCGCGGTTGTCGCTTGCGGTTGCCGCATTGCTTGTGCTGCCAGCGTGCCTGGATCCCATCGTGGGAACCCAATGTGCCAGGGGCTACTCACCCTGTGGCAGCCAGTGCGTGCCAGCCGGGTCTTGTGCCATAGCCGATGCCGGGCAAGTAGGGGACAGCGATGGCTCGACGTTGCTCGATGCCAGTCCGGGCGAGCCCGAGTCTTATCTCGACGCAGAAGCGGCGGAAACCGGCCCAGCAGCGGACGCGGAGTCGGCCACCAATGGCGCCGAGAATGAGGCCGGTGTCGAGCTGCAGGACGCGTCGCCGCCGGCGGAGGCCGGGTTGGGTGGAGACGCTGGGCCGGGGGATCTGCTGGTGCCAGCCATCGACGCGGAATCGGACGACGCGGGCTTGGATGGACCAGAAGGTACGCCAAACGACGCCGAGACAGCGAACTCGGGCGACGACGGTGGCACGCCAGCGGTCGAAATAGACGGCGCTTCGGTGGTAGATGACACGGGCGTGGATTCCGGTCCGGGCGGGACGGTGGACGACACAGGCACCGGTGGGGCAGATACTTCGCCGCTGCTTTGTGTCGGCTGTGCTGACGCCTCGGAAACCGACGACAGCGCAAGCGACGAGGCGGGCGTCTTGCTCGGCGCGGATGCCGGGAATACTGGCGACAGCTCCAGCGATAAAACCGGCGTGTTGCCTGCCGACGATGGCGGGGCTAACGATGCCAGCGGCGACGGCGCGGCGGCGGATGCGGGTGGAGTTGGGGCAGACGGGGCTCCGCAAGACGTCGTTCCGCTTCAGTGTGTGGCGCTGCTTACCGCTTGCGACGATCAGTGCGTGGACTTGACTTCCGACCCGGAGAACTGCGGCGGCTGCGGCTCCATGTGTCCATCCGGCGTGTGTGTCAATGGTGGGTGTTTGGTCTGCGCGTCGATAGAGACGGTCTGCGGACAACAATGCACAAACACCGCGTCCGATCCCGACAACTGCGGGGGTTGCAATGCTCCCTGCGCCAGCGGTTTGTGCAGCAACAGTCAATGCGAGGACTGGGGCACAGGACGGGTGATCGTCATTGGCCATGACTACCTGAAGAACCGTACGGCGATGAATCGAATTCTGGGCAACGCAGTCTTCCTCTGGCCTATCAACCCAGTCCGCTTGCTCACGTATAAGGTTGCCGCCAACCCGAGCGCCATCACAGGAGCGGATGGTGCCATCGCTCAAGTGGCTCTAGCTCAAGGTCGTCAGGTGCAAAGGACCGACTTGGTGGACGGGGACGTGGCCACGCAATTCGCCGCGGCCGATGTGTTTCTGATTTATGGGCAGGAACAGGCGAGCGACGCGACCCTCAACCAGTTGGGGCAGGACTGGGCAAGCGCCATGACCGCTTTTGTCAATCGAGGCGGGACAGTGATTGTGTTGGACGGCGTCTACTCTGGCAACGCCGGCACAGTTCAGATCATTTCTCAAGCCGGGCTGTTCGATATTCAACAAAAGGCGTCGGTGACCAACGCCGTGTGCACTGTGGTCGCACGCGGCGATGCACTGGCCAATGGGCTGCTCAAGAACTACCTTTGTGAGCCGAATAGCGTCAGCTTCAAGACGAGCGAGCCCCCGTCCGGGTTCACCTCGGTGGTGGAATCAGGGGGAGTTTCCGTGGTCGTCCACAAGCTCTTCTGACTTCACCCTGTCACTTTGCTGGTACACGCGAACCCGACAAGAATCAGGGAGATGCAGAGAGCATTCCGCATATTCTCGTGCCCGCTTACAACTCTCCGGCAGGCTTGTGGATATGATCGGGATCGATCTCGGCCTCGAACACGATACGGGCGGGGCCGCGCATTGAGACGCCAGAGTAGCTCGGCGACCCTTCGGGTGCGGGTTGGCTGGCCACGCGGATGAA
>PMJE01000153.1 GCA_003157315.1 Myxococcales bacterium
GAGTTGGTTTTCCCTGTCCCGGTGTAGAATCTCCCGAATGACGCCAAAGGTCCGTGGTTTCGTTTTGTCAGTCACCGTGCTGACTTGGTTGTCGTGGGCCGGCTGCGGATCCGACCAGCCGCTCTGCGCCCAGATCGGCCAGCAGGCTCCACTCCCTAGCGACTCGCTCCTGGCACTCACCCGGGACGCGGTCCTCTTGCGTGCGGGCGATGGATTTGTGTTGGCCGGGCGCGAGGAAAACACCGTGCGATGGGGCCAGCTCAGCAGCACTGGCGATCTTGTAGGCGAATGGTCGTTCGATCTGCCCGAGCAGCCTGCGGTTACCGCCGGCGGAAAGTCGCTTTCCCCGCGTTTCGCGGTTGCCAGCAAGGCCGCGCCCGGCGATCTGCTTGTCGTGGTGATGGGCGTGCAGGCCAAGAGCACGGATCCTTACGAGGTGCACGCCTGGATCCACGATCCGGCATCCGCGGACCAGCTCACCATGCAAGTCCTAGACGTGCAGGCGCCGGCTGGCTCAGGTCTGGTCCGCGTAGAGGCGGGCAGTTCGCCGGACGGCACAGCGGCTCTGGCCGCGTGGGCGTGGGGAATGGAGGCCGAGGGTTCACCGATCCAGTACAAGACGTCGATCAAGTACCGGATGCTTGGCTCCGGTCCCGATGGGGTACAGGTGGGTGACCCGAAAATGATCTACGGCGATTCCGACCCGAACAGCATTCCGCTCTGGAGCTGCCTCGATACCACGCAGAACAACGCTGAGAATCTGGCCATCACCTTGGTCGAGGCCCCCAACCTTGAACATCCGCAACAGCCGCGCTGGCACCGTTTCGCGATTGGCGACGACGGTTCCATCGGCGAGCAAGTGCTGATTGACATGAAGTTTGATGTGTCCGATTGCCGCATCGTCTCGACTCCCACGTCCGAGGGCGGGCAGCTGCTGGCCTGGCAGAACAATGCCAGCAATGCCGGCACGTACTTCGCGGGTCTCACCCCACCGCCACCCGATGGGGGCTCGGACTCGCTCGACAACGTCACCATTTTTCCGGTGCTGGCGTCGGCGAGCTACGGCGGCTATTCGCAAATGCCCAAGGTGGACTGGATCGCCCCTGCTGGACACGAGTTCACCATCGGGCTGGCAGGGTCGCGGGGACCCAGTGTCGTGCGATTCAACGTCTTCGGCGATCTCAGGGGAAAGACGCTCTACTTGCCCAGTGTGTCTGGAAACACAGATCAAGCGTCCGCCTGGGTAGGCCCTGACGCGGTCTATGTCACCTACCTTGACATGCCAGGCTCGCCCACCCAGGCGGACGCTGGCGTCCCTGCGGGAAGTCAGCGCTACCTGGTTACGGTGTTGAGCCCTGCGGATCTGCCCTAGGGCATTATCTCGATGCTTCAAAGGGCTGGCCTGGAAAAATGGCCCCAGGACGAGCGGATGTTCGCCTGCTAGGAAATAATCCTCAGCTGGCACCTGTTGGAGAATAGTAACCTGCCCATGCTGTTTCGCGCCGCTCCTGCCAAGGCTGATTTCGAACGTGAGGTGATGCCGCATCTTCGCGTGCTCTACGGCGTGGCGTTGCGCATGACCAGGGCCGAGGGTGACGCCGAGGACTTGGTGCAGGAAACCGTGCTGCGCGCCTACCGTTTCTGGGACAGCTTCGAGGCTGGCACCAACTGCAAGGCGTGGCTGCTGCGTATTCTCACCAATGCTTTTCGCAACCGCTACCGCGAGTGGGAGCGCGAACAGGAAATCCTGGGCGAGGCGGAATCCTGCGACGCGCATCTCGGTCAATTTCAGGGTCAGAGCCCGCGCGACGCTGAAAGCGCGCTCTTTGGCCGCATGCTCTCGCGTGACGTGGAGAATGCCCTTGCTGACTTGCCTGCCGAGTTCCGCCTGCCGGTCATCCTGGCCGACCTGGAAGACCTGTCATACAAGGAAATTGCCGACGTCATGGGGTGCCCAGCGGGCACGGTGATGAGCCGGCTGTACCGCGGGCGAAGGCTGCTGCAGAAACGGCTGCATGATTACGCGGTCGAGTCTGGGATTATTCGCGGTCAGCAAGGTGGCAGCGAGGCGGAGGTGGCCGGCAAGGCCGAAGCGCAGGTGGTCGATCTAGATGGATTTCGCAGGATGAAACAGGAGGGCGGGTGATGGGGATGAATTGCTCGGAGGCGGACGCCATCATGTACGCCTTTGTCGACGGCGAGTTGTCCGGGTCCGATCGGACGGCCTACGAGGCCCACCTGGTGAGCTGCGATGCCTGCGCGCGTGCTACGCGCTTGCAGTCGCGCTTCAAGGCTGCGCTGCGCGGACATCTGCCGCGGCCAGAAATTCCGCAAGGGTTGCGTGAGCGCCTTCACGGTGCGCTTGAGGCCGAGCCCGCGGCGCGACGTCAGTGGCCCTGGCAGGCCTATCCGCGCATCTTCACCGTGGCTATCGCGGCGGCGGCAGCGGTCGTGCTGTTGGTGGCAAGCCCGCGGCGCAGCCCCTCATCGCCTGTACTTGAGCAGGCGCTGTCCACCTTCCACCACGACGTGCCGCTCGACGTGCTCTCGCAGAGTTGCGCCGCAGTCACCGACTGGTTTCGCGGCAAGCTCGACTTCACCATGCCACCGCCAGCCGGCGCCGACCGGGCGCTTTGCCAGGGCGGCCGGCTGGTGAATGTGCGCGAGCGCTTTGGAGCCTATGTCGTCTATCAGGCTCCAGCCGGCCACCGTCTGGGTCTGACGGTGTTTCCAGCGGATGATGACCTCGCCTTTGGCCCGCGCCGCCGATCCTTGGGTGGCCGAGATGTCTACGTGGGCAGCAGCCGTGGCGTATCGACCGCCGCGTACCATGGACCGGACGGGCTGACCTACGTGTTCACTGCGGATCTCGACGAGGACGCTCTGGCCCACTGGGTCGAGACGGTCTACCTGGAACGACACTAGAGCCGCTGCTCGAAAATTCGTGACTGGTTCGGGTTGCCGGTTCCGGGGCCGGCAACCGGATCCCGGATCCGGTTCCGAATCCGGCCGTCGGCTTTGCCCAAGGATTGACCCCGTGACGCGAATCTCTGGGCAGCGAGGGGAATTGGCGGGCAGTTGCTTACGCAATGGGACATGTTGTAGTAGGATATTCTCGTGGGTTCTAGGCGCATCCTGGACACGCGCTTTGGAATGTGGATTCCAGCGATTCTCACGCTGGCAATCCCAACGTCTATCGTCTGGATGCTTCTCAAATGGGGGGCCATCATCGAATGGTGGAAATCGCCCTGGATCGGAAGCTTCGTCATCGCGATCACATTGGTGGCTGCTGGCATGGCGCTGATGGATCGGAAGCTGACCGCTACGGAGAAAGTGATCTATTTCTTTGTCCTCGGCGCACTTGCGCTCCTGGAATTTCGATCGCTCAAAATCAGTGATGACAGGTCGAAGGATGCTCAGAAAAAGTTGAACGAATCGTTTGAAAGCCTTCTTGCCGATGCCAAGGATACTATCGCGAACATGACCGGAGGAGATAGCTTCGCATACGTAGAACTGGATGCTGCAGCTAGACCGATTTTCCCGAAGCTGAGGGCGGAAGGCCGCTATATGTTGAAGCAAGTTCAATTGAGAATCGTCGATACTGACAATGACAGAAAATTGAGGCATTACTCCGGCGACTTATCTGTTAGTGAATGGCTGGCGGCGGCGTTCAAGACGATTGTGGAATTCCCTCAAGTAAGCCCAAACAGTCCAATAATGCTTAATGACTCAGTTGGGATAGACACAAATCCTGCTACGGACAAGAGCTACACTTTTGTGATCGGTGCTACAAACGGAACGTGGCAAGAGGATCTCCGTTTGCGAAAGATCAATGGCCGATGGGAACACGCAATCAGAGTACTTGAGATAGAGGATAAGAAACCTGAATCTGCGTGGCAGGAGCGCAAGTTCGATGTGTCTCCAGGATTTCCAAGACTAGGAGTAGGCGGGGCGCCTGATTGGGGAAATTGATCGCCAACTATGGTCCTTTCCCGCAGTGCGGGCACGTCCCCGGTACCGGATACCGCCCCGCCGTGACGTCGTCGAACGACACACCGGCGAGACGGGCCACCCGTAGCACCAGCTCGGCGCTGATGGCTTCCCGGCCTCCCATCGCTTCCGCGAGCCTTTGCAGTTTGAACCGCAGGGCTTTAGCTAGGATCTTCCAAGTCCCGAACCGAAGATGAAGAAACCGAAGCGCGGCGCGGACGTTTCCCTGTTCCTCCGCCGTCAAGGTGCTCGGAGAACTCACGCCGCCACCTTCCCAAGAAAGCTGGGCTCGATTCCAAGCTCGGCCATCGCGTGAACCAGGCAGGCCAGGTTGTAGCAGAGCACCTTGC
>PMJE01000453.1 GCA_003157315.1 Myxococcales bacterium
GCCTCCTGCGCCTTGATGGTGAGTTTGTCGAGCCGCATGGTTGGTTCCCTAGCTCCAGAATAGGCACGCCGCCTTGCGGGACAAGGGCTACTGGCCCTCGGGGGATAGTCATCACGACAGGTCGCCCGGTGTCGCCTAGATCATGGCGCTGGACCGCTCGAAGTGTAGATGTAGCCGTTGTTGACGACCGCAATCAGTTTCGTTCCGTCAGCCGACGATGCCACGGAGATCCAGTTCCGTGCCGAATCGCGCGCCTTCCATGTCGCACCAAAATCCGTAGAAGTGTAGATGCTGCCACCCGCGACCGCTGCCACGATATCTTTCCCGTTTGCCGATGAAGTCACGGCTCTCCACGCCTGCGATGTTCCCCGCGGCGTCCACGTTGCCCCAGAGTTCGAAGACGTGTAGATGTAGCCGGGGTTATTGCTGACGGCCACCAGCATCGTCCCGTCCGCCGACGATGCCACGGAATTCCAGTTCTGCGACAGACCCTGTGGCGTCCACGTCGCCCCGGAGTCCCCTGAAGTGTAGATGGCGCCACCCCAGGTGACAGCCACCAGCGTGGTCCCGTCCGTCGACGAGGCCACGTCCGTCCAGCCCTGGGACGTGCCACGGCGGATCCAGGTCGCGCCGGAATCCGCTGACGTGTAGATGTAGTTGTTCTTGACCGCGGCCACCAGCGTGGTCCCGTCCGCCGACGAGGCTACCGCATACCAATCCTGCACGGTGCCCTTTGCCGTCCACGTCACCCCGGTGTTTACCGAGGTGTAGATGTTGCCATTGGACACCACTGCCACCAGTTTCGTACCGTCTGCCGATGATGCCACGGACATCCAGTTCCGCGCCGCACCCTGCTGCGTCCACGTCGCCCCGCTGTCTGCCGATGTGTAAATGTAGCCACCCAAGGCAACTGCCACCGCCTTCGTGCCGTCCGCTGATGACGCCACGGAAGACCAGCCTTGCGACGTTCCCCGCTGGGTCCACGTGACCCCGGCCATGGCAACACAATTTCCCGTTGCATCGCCCAGTTGGTCCACCGGGCAAGTGCCGGTGCCGGACATGGCGACAGCCGAGCCGCCACCCGGGGTGGCCGAGAAGGTGATTTGGGCCGAACCCGGCCCCGCCGTCTTGGGTGCGAAGACAACGCGCACCGTGCACGAAGCGTTCGCTACCAGAACGGTTGTGCTGGATACGCAATCGCCGGAATTCCCGCTTTCGACCACGAAGGTAGTGCCACTCGACTTCACGCTGATCTGCCCGCTGGTTTGTTGGCCG
This sequence comes from Myxococcales bacterium, assembly GCA_003157315.1. The sequence continues at coordinate 1,276 of PMJE01000453.1, forward strand.
GTGTTTGTGATGGTGAAAGTCGCCACGCTACTCGACTGACCGACAAGGACCGAGCCGAAGTCGAGACTCAAGATCGACGCCACCAGACTGGCGGGCGACAAACAGGAGCCCGAAGTGCATATGCTCCCACCCGAACATGCGGCCCCGTTGGCCACGCACAGGTTGGCCACGCAGCAGCCTCCTCCTGCGCAAGTACCTCCGTCGCCGCAAGCCTGACCGGAATCACTCCAACCCCCATCTGGTGTCTCTGCAGCGACTTCATCTGCCGCGTCCGGGGCTTCCGTCACAAGGTCAGGCACTGTCGATCCGTCGTTTGCGCCTGATCCGCCAAACCCTCCCACGCCGTCCATCGAGATGGGTCCGTCGCTGGCTCCTCCGATTCCCGTCGGGCGGTCGGTTGCACCAACATCGTCGGTTGCCGCGAGGGTATCGCGGTCGTCCGTGGCCACATCCGCAGCCTCAACCGCCGCGTCGGGCAGTGTCGATCCGTCGTTTGCGCTTGATCCGCCAAACCCTCCCGCGCCGTCCGTCGAGATGGGTCCGTCGGTGGCTCCTCCGGTTCCCGTCGGGCCGTCGTCCGCAGCAACGCCGTCTGCTGCCGCGATCACATCGGTGCTGCCTGTGGTGGAGGGAGCGTCAGGTGGGACAACGGTGTCACCCTTGCTATCATGGACGCTGAGATCGGGTTCGGCAGTGTGTTCGGCGGCCCCATCATGGGAGCCAGTCGCCGAAGCGCTCAGCCTGCTGGAATCGAAGCTACATGCCGCCGCCAGCGCGACCATCAGACAGAGGCCAAAAACACTGAGGCGTACCGTCAGCGCGGAGAGCACGTTCAAGACTAGTACCTCACCGTCGCGATGAAGCCTGTCGTCCCCCCAGCGACTGGCGACACTGTGACGGCTCGACCCTCCAGGTAGAACAGCACGCCGGTGGTCACGGCGGCGGCGCCGGCCAGGCCCCACAGGATGTTGGCCGTGGTACCGCGCCAACTCACTGAATCGATGTCGCTCTGGCTGCAGCCAGAGGTTTTTCCGCTGGAGCTGCCGCATGACTTGTCCAAGCTATCGAACCTGGACTGCATGGCCACGCCAGCGGTGATGGCGCCCACCGCCAACAGTGCCGCAGAGCCAGCGGCAACCCAGGTCCACTTCCGGCCCAGCCACCAACCCTTGCTGGCGTTGCTTGGCGCCGGGCTAGCCCCCAGGTCGATATTCGCGGAGGCTGGCTCCGGACTGGTCTGCAGGTCGCGGTTCGAGGAATTCGACGGCGGGGCCGGCTCGGGCTCTGGGGCCGGCTCAGCAGCCACGCGAATTGGCAGAGGGAAAAGCCGCAAGGTCACCGTGCCCACCGACCCAGCTGTCACGTCGACATTTTCAAGTGCTGGGATCGCTCTTTCATGGCTGGCGGTGATCTGGTGCCGGCCTGGCGTAGCCCAGACGAACTCGGGCAACGGTGTGAGGCCCACGCTCTTGCCGTCGACGTTCACCTCCGCGCCCGGCGTCTCACAGTCGATGCGGATCCGTCCCAGCTTCTCCTGCAACTCGGCCACAGCCTCGCGCGCGGTAGCGATCGTCTCGGGCGACGCATCGGTGTCGCTGGCCAAGAACTTCTCAAAGGCTTCCAGCGCTTCGACAGGTCGGCTTAAATCGCGATCGGTCTGGCCGATGTTGAACATCAACTTGGGCGATGGGTAGGCGGCATAGGCTGCGTTGAACTTCTCCAGCGCACCGGCGTAGTCACCCTTCTCGTACAGTGCCGAGCCCTCGGTCAGCAAGCTCTGCGCCTGGGCCTTGGCCTGCGGATCGGCGACGGGCGGCGAAATCTGAGCGAGAACCGTAAGCAGGATAAGAGCGCTTGTACACATGGTGCAGCATCCCCTCATCGGGAACGAGCTAGATCTCGGCAGCAAGGCGCGGCATCTTGAGCGACGAAACGCGCGCTTCGAGCCCCTTGCCGGGTCATAGGTCCTTGATCAGTTGCCGCTTGGGCACTGGTGATGGCGCGGTTGGCTGCTTCGCTCTTTCTCGGCCGGCGGGGAATGCGGGCTTGGCTGACTTGCCGGGCTTGCTGTGCGGGGACCCGGGTTTGACCGAGGCTGGTTGAACTTGCGAGGATTCTGGCTTCATCGCCGGAGGTGCCGGCGGCGGCTGGTTCGGCGCGCTCAGCACGGGCGTGCTGACCGGGTTGGTCGCACTCGTGCTCGCCGGTTTGGGTGCGGGTCTGGGACGAAAGAGCAAGTACGCCCCGAATAGCAAGAGCACGGCAGCTGCCGCGACGATGGCATGCCCCGGCTTGAGTCTTCGCCATCGTCGCACTGAGACCGTGTGGTAGCCGACCGGCGGCGACGCAGCCTGGGGCGCGCTCTGATTCGGCGGGGTTCGGGCAGCGAGCGGTGTGTCGGGCGTGTTTGGAACTTGCGCCTCGCTGGGCCCGAGGTTCGGGCTGGGCGGCGAAATGGGCGACAACAGAAAGGGCGCCGGCGTTAGGTCGGCGGGCTTGCCGAACGCGGCGGTCGCGAAGGCGCGGGCAAACTCTCGAATTGTCGGGAACCGATCCACCGGTCGCTTGTTCAGGGCGCGCCGCAGCTCTGTCTCCACGGCTGGCGGCAGGCCCGGCACGCTCGGTGCCAGCGGATGCGGGTCCATCTTGATGATCTGGAACAGCAAAGCCGTCACGTCGTCGGCCACGAAAGGAGGGCGGCCCAGCAGCATCTCCCACGCGATGCAGGCCAGGGCCCACTGGTCAACGCGGTGGTCGACTTGGTCGACCATTCCGGTGGCCTGTTCGGGCGACATGTAGGCCGGCGTTCCTGGCGTTGACCTGGCCTTGGTCAGACGGGTACGCGCCGCCATCATTTTCGAGATACCGAAATCCAGCACCTTGACGAAATCCGGCTCGCCCGGAACTTGCACCAGGAAGATGTTACCAGGTTTGAGATCGCGGTGGACGATGCCCTGGTCGTGGGCGGCGTTCAACGCAGAGGCAATTTGCCTGACCAGGTGGACCACAGCCTCGACCGGCATTTGCCGCACGCGGCGCAGGCGGTGGTCGAGATCCTCACCTTCCAGATATTCCATCACGAGATACGGCTCGCCGGATTCAGCTTGGCCGAAATCGATGACGTTGACGAGATGCGGGTGTCCGAGGCGCGACGTGATCTCGGCCTCGCGATGGAATCGCGCCAGTGCCTCGTGGTCGGCGGCCAGGTTGCCCGCCATCAGCTTGACAGCCACGCGCTTGTTGAGACGAAGCTGCACGGCCTCGTACACCGCGCCCATCCCGCCCTGACCGATGAGGCGCGTGATACGGTACGCGCCCTCCAGCACAGTGCCCACCAGGGCGTCCTTTTGAGGCATGGCCGACACTACGTTGGTATCCTATCACGCGAGCCCGCGAAGGTTTTCCGGCTCGCCAGGTTGAGTTTCGTTGTGATCACGCGCGTCGTCTCTCTGTGGCCGATCCCGCGACCTCACTGCCGCGCGGGACTCAGGCACGCGACAGCGTAGACCTTGCTGCAATCTGCGTCAAACGGAGGGTTGACAGAGTGCGTGCTCAATCCCGATCGTCCAAGCCGCCGGCAAGGACGCGGGATAGCGCGGCCGCCAGTCTTTCGCCGACATCGCCGTCGGGACGGAGATTCGCCTGTTGACTGCTGCGGGTTGTGTCCAGAATATGCCTGCATGTCCTATCTGGTTCTCGCGCGCAAGTACCGGCCACAGAAGTTCGAGGATCTCCTCGGGCAAGAGCATGTGGCGCGCACGCTGACCAACGCCATCACCATGGGCCGCGTGCACCACGCGTTTCTGTTTACCGGCGCGCGTGGCATTGGCAAGACCAGCGCTGCGCGCATCCTGGCCAAGGCGCTGTGCTGCGCGCAGGGGCCGACCGTCACCCCTTGCGGAACTTGCGCCATCTGCCAGTCCATCGCCAGCGGGCAGTCGGTGGACGTGCAAGAGATCGACGGCGCGTCCAACACGGGCGTGGATGATGTGCGGGCGTTGCGCGAGGGCGTGCGCTACCTGCCGGCCGAGGCGCGCAAGAAGGTCTACATCATCGACGAGGTTCACATGCTCTCGACGAGCGCGTTCAATGCGCTGCTCAAGACGCTGGAGGAACCGCCCGAGCATGTGGTGTTCATCTTCGCCACCACCGAGGTGCACAAGATCCCCGCGACCATCATGTCGCGCTGTCAGCGCTACGACTTCAAGTTGCTGCCCAGCAAGGTGCTGGCCGAGCACCTGGCGCGCATTTTGACCAACGAGAAGATCGTATTCGAGCCCGATGCCGTGCGACTGGTGACCCGCGAGGCGGCGGGCTCGGTGCGTGACGGGCTTTCTTTGCTCGACCAGGTGGTGGCCTACGTAGGCGACGCGACGCTGAGCCGCGAGAAGGTGGCTGAAGTGCTGGGGGTTGCAGATCGTCGCCTGCTCTACCAGTTGGCGGACAAGGTGTTGGCCCGCGACGTGGCGGAAACCCTACGGCAGCTTGCCGATGCGATCGACCGCGGCGTCGATCTCATGCAGATGGCGCGGGCTTTCCTCGGCTTTCTGCACGATCTCGAAATCCTGACCGCGGTTCCCGACGCCGAGGATCTGATCGACGCGACTGCCGAGGAAATTGCCGAGACCAAGGGGTTGGCCGGCAAGGCGAGCAAGGGCTTGGTCACTGCCCTCTTCGATCGCTGGGCGCGCGCGGTGGAGGAGGCCGCGCGATCGCAGACGCCGCGCCTGCTGCTGGAAATGGCGCTAGTGGACCTGTGCAACGCCGAGCCGCTGCTCCCGCTTGGCGACCTGCTCGACAGGTTGGAGAAGCTGGAGGGTCGGCTGGGCGGGGCAGGTGCTCTGCCTGCGCGGCCCGCGCCGCCGGAGTCGCGACCCCGGGGCGCTGCGCGCCAGTCGGCCCCGGCCCCGGTCGCGGCCCCGGCTCCGGCAGCGGCGCCACCGCTGCCGCCCGATTCGGACATCGCCGAAGTGTGGCGCAGGGTACGCGAATCGTTCGGCCATCGGCCAGCTATGGCCGCCGCGTTGGACCACGCCGAGGTCGGCGGTTGGGAGGGCGGCGCGGTCACCCTGCAGTTCTCGCAAAAGTTCGCGCTTGATCAGACCCTCAAGTTCAAGCCCGAGGTGGAACGCGTGCTAACCCAAATCACCGGCACCGCCACCCGGGTCGAACTGAAAATGTCGACCGGCAAGCTGCTGCCGCTGCTGCGTTCCGAGGTCGGCCGCGAAGCAGAGGCCGCGCAACTCGACCAGCACCAGCGCGAAACCGAAGCGCGCGAGCATCCCATGATTCGCAAGGCGCAGGAGCTGTTCGGCGTTGCGCCCAAGGAGATCAAGACCCCATGAGTGACGGACCCAACCTGCGCAACCTCATGGAGACCTGGCAGCGTGTGCAGGAACAGCTCAACCAGGCCAAGGATGCCTTGGGTGACAAGCAGGTCGAGGCTGAGACCGGCGGCGGTCTGGTCCGCTGCGTGGTCAACGGCCGCGGCGAAGTGCTGTCAATCACCATCGAGCCGTCGCTCTTGCCCGGCAACGACAAGAAGATGATCGAGGACTTGCTGGTGGGCGCGGTGAACTTGGCCTTGGAGAGGGCGCGGCAGGTGGCGCAGGAAGACCTGGCGCGCGTGGCTGGAGGCTTGGCCGTGCCCCCAGGGGGCCTGGGTGGATGAGTAGCGCGGGTCCCATTGCTCGCCTGGTGGCCGAGCTGGGCAAACTGCCTGGAGTGGGCGAAAAGACCGCTGCGCGACTGGCCTTCCACATCCTGCGTGCGCCACCGGAAGACGCGGCGGCGCTGGCTGCGGCCATCACCGAAATGCGCGCCAAGGTCAGTTTTTGCAGTGTGTGCTGGGATTTCACCGAGCAGGACCCGTGCCCAATCTGTCGCGATGCCCGTCGTGACTCGTCGTTGGTGTGCGTGGTCGCGCAGCCGCAGGACGTCTTGGCCGTCGAACGCGCGGGCGGCTACCTCGGGCGCTACCACGTGCTGCACGGGGTGCTTTCGCCTCTGGACGGCATTGGGCCCGGCGACCTGCGCGTCGCGGAGTTGGTCAGACGCTGCAGCGCCGAGATCAAAGAAGTCATCGTTGCCACCAACCCGAGTGTCGAAGGGGAAACCACGGCCGTGTATCTGGCCAAATTGCTGCAGCCGCTCGGCGTGCGCTGCAGCCGCATCGCCACGGGAGTACCCATGGGCGGCGAGCTGGAGTATGCCGACCGCCTAACCCTTTCGCGTGCGATAAGCGGCCGCCGGGANNCTGCAAGCCTCTCTGTCGCTGGTCCCAGATACCTGATAAGCTGCACTTCCCTCTCGTGGTTGAATGTGGGAGAAAACCCAAGCGATTCCCTATCTTGAAAGCCAATCTCCCCCGATGTTAATGGTTGCGAAACGCCTTGAACTTAACCGGCGCAAAGGAGCTTAGACAGTCAGATGAGCGCCCCTGATGTAATGTTTCCCGAGGAACAACGACAGATCTCCTCTGTCTGTCAGCGCCTTCACCGAGATGCCAACGCCAAGGCGGTGCTTCTCATCGGTCGCGATGGGCAGCCCATCGCCGAAGCTGGCGAGGTGGGCGAAATCGACGTGACCTCGCTTTCCTCGCTGACGGCGGGCAACGTGGCGGCCACTGGCGGCATCTCCAAGATCCTGCGCGAGAAGGACTTCACCAGCCAGTTCCATGAGGGCGAAAAGACCCACGTGCACATCACCCTGGTGGCGGGCCGGGCCATCCTGGTGGTCTTGTTCGACGAGCGGTCGTCGCTCGGCCTGGTTCGACTTCGCGTGAGGAAGGCGGCCGAGGAGATGGCACGCCTGTTTGAGCAGGTGGCCAAGAAGGCCGCTTCGGGCACCGGGCCATCCATCCTGAACGAGATCACTGACGCTGACATCGACAAGCTCTTCAACGACTAGCTGTCGCCCCAGATGAGCTTCATCAACTACTCATCCCGCGAGATCAACTGCAAGCTGGTGTACTACGGCCCTGGTCTTGGCGGAAAAACTACCAACCTTCGGTTCATCTACGCCAAGACCAGCCCCGAGGCGAAGGGCAAGATGATCTCGCTCGCGACTGAGACCGAGCGGACGTTGTTCTTCGACTTTCTGCCGCTTTCTTTGGGCGAGATCCGGGGCTTCAAGACGCGCTTTCACCTTTACACGGTGCCGGGCCAGGTCTTCTACGATGCCAGCCGCAAGCTGATCCTCAAGGGTGTGGACGGCGTGGTTTTTGTGGCCGACTCGCAGATCGAGCGCATGGAGGCGAACATCGAGTCGCTGGACAACCTGCGGCAGAACCTGCAGGAACAAGGCTACGACCTCGACAAGCTTCCCTTCGTCATGCAGTACAACAAGCGGGATTTGCCCAGCGCCGTGTCGCTGGCGGAGCTGCACGCGGCGCTCAACCCGACCAACGTGATCGAGTTCGAAGCACGCGCCACCACTGGCGTGGGGGTTTTCGAGACCCTGAAAGCCATTGCCAAGGCCGTGCTGACCGAGCTCCGACGCGGCAGCGGAGGGTAGGCGACCTGCGGTCGCCGGTGGTTGTCCATCGTACCTCCGCCCGTAGGGGCGACCTGCGGTCTACC